>CAKMKB010000293.1:0-6525 GCA_927435965.1 uncultured Clostridia bacterium | reverse complement strand
ATAGAGGCCACTACATCATCTATCGATCTTAAAACCTATTTCCTTCAAAATTCTTTGATTTGAAGGCTTATTGGGTATGCCTATATTTAAATCTTAAACTATTCATGAATACTATTGACTTTTAATAGTTAGTCTCCTAACATTTTAATACTATGGCTATTCAATATCTCAGGACCACGCAAAAGAATCTTTCCCTGGATGGTCCTGTTGATGTTTGTTATTTAGTTTTGCCTGTGAAATGAAAATCATTGATTTTCATTCCCGGTACGTAGCAATTACCAAAATAGAACCCAGTTGATTGTCTTTCTTTTGATACATCAACAACCTGATTGAAGGCGTTCAACATACTCTCAGTGAAACGCATATTATTGACTGCTGCCACGATTTGTCCATTCTCAACCTTGAATAAACCATCTCTAGTCAATGCTGTCAATTGAGCTTTTCTGGGATTAAGACCATTCATATAATGGAATTTGGTAACTAACAGTCCTGATTCAGTCTCAGCAATAATCTGGTCTAGGGTCTTTTCGCCATTTTCCATCACCATATTCATAGGCATACCACCGTATTCAGGCATATTGACTGAATGACCAGTCGTTTTGACTCCAGCTTCGGCAGCGCTGGCACCATCATATACCAATCCCTTGGCTACGCCTCTTTCTATAATCGGTACCACCTGTCTGGTTTCGCCCTCAAAATCGAAGGGTAACGGTATGGTATTTTTGTTGGTGACATCATCGATAATCGTAATTTTTTCATCAAATACCTTCTCGCCTAGCTTGTCTGTTAAAAAACTGGCTTGATTGAGAACACTCTTACCTGTGAATCCCATAAATGCCATATCAGATAATAGAGCACCAACAGCCATGGGTTCCAGAATCACTGTATAGGCTCCCGGTTCGATGTCTATCGGATTTTGATTCATCTCGGCCTTGTCCTTTGCTCTTTTGAAAGCTACAGGTACATTCATGTTTTCAGGAGTATTTGACAACATCTGAGCATATCCGGTTCCACCGCTGCTGGATGATACCAAGGCTGAAAATTCAACACCATTGAATCTCGCAAATCGTCTTAAGCCAGTTGAATTACCAACTGCGATTTGTTCCTCTGAGTAGGTCAGGGCACCATATGCCATATAATCAACAGACAAAGTATCAATACAATCTTTGATTAACTTACATCTGTTTTCAACGGTATATAACCGCTCAAGCTCATCAGAGAAACTGTCAGCCGTTATTTCTACTTCTCCTGTTGCCATAGGTGGTGGTGCATCCCCATCCGGTAAAAATGTCAGATTCTCTTTCATTTCTGCTATCAACTGCTTCAATCCATCTTTACTATAATCGGTTGTAGCGGACTCGATAGACTTGTTTTTATCTAGAATGTTGATAATAATCTCTGTCTTATCCTCAAATACATTCTGATGGATTTCCGAGTTTGCAAATCTACTCAATCCAACTCCTGTTGAAAGCACTAATACTTTAGTGTCATAAGGTTTGCTCTCTGATACCACATCATCGATTATTTCGTATATTTGCTCTTTATTTAACATCTGCCACACCTACCTTTATTTTTCTGAAACGCGTAGGAGACGAGCCATGTCCAACATGAGCAGTCTGCCCTGGTTCTCCCTTCCCACAATTAGGTGTGCCAAACATTTTCCAGTATTTTTCGCTTGCAACACCATCACAGGCATTCCAAAACTTTGGAGTAATGCCACTGTAAATAGGATTCTTATAGATCTTACCTGTTAGTTTACCGTTTTTAATTTCGTAGGCAATTTCACAACCAAATTGAAAATTCAATCGTTTGTCGTCTATACTCCAGCTTTTGTTGGCGGATAAATACAGGCCATCTTCCACTCCAGCTATCAACTCATCCAATTCAAATGTTCCAGGTAATAAATTGATATTTGTCATTCTGACAATCGGTATTCTTCCCCAGCTATCAGCTCTTGACGTCCCATTTGACGCTTGGTCCAAAATTGTTGCTGTATCTCTGGAACTTATAAAGTTTTGAAAGATTCCTTTCGTTATGATAGGAACACGTTGTGCCTTGATGCCCTCATCATCATATCCAAAAGTACCCAATCCTTTGGGTGTTGTTGCATCCGCAACTACATTAATATGTTCTGATCCGTATTGGAATCCTGTCATTTCCGGATTCAAAAAGCTAGTTCCTGCATATCCAGCCTCGTACCCTAGCACCCTGTCAAGCTCAATGGGATGACCTATGCTTTCATGAATCTGAAGTGTCATCTGATCGCCATCGATCACCAGATCATAAAAACCCGACGGACATTCCTCCGCTGAAATCAAAGCCACAGCTTCTTTTGCCACTCTTGGAGCATTCTCCACCAAACCCATATCTCTGACAAACTCGTACCCAGCTGTACCGAAATTACCTCTAAAGGAATTAGGATAAGTTCTCTGTTGCATATCTCCATTTCCTACAGCGATGGCCTCTATGCCTGCTCCGGATTCATACAAAACCTGCCGAATATCAGAACCATCAGAATCCACAAACCATTTCTCTTCCTTTCTGAAATCCATGTTTCCCACTGTTTTGAATATGTCAGGAGCAGCCTCTCTCATAGCCCTTTCTGCTTCAAATAGAAGGTCAAGCTTGTCTTTTTTTGAAACTGTGAAAGGATCAATCTCCACGTGGGTCAGATAGTTATCAACGACTGTATCTTTTTTTGCCAGCTTTACAGGTTTGCTTTGGGCAATTTTACTGGCTTTTGCTATTCTCAGAGCCTCATTTGCCACATTTTCCATATTATCGAAGTCCTGAGACGCAGCAAAACCCATACTGCCATCCAAAAATACCCGAACTCCGTAGCCTTTTGTTCGTCCAGAGGCCATCATTTGTATTTTCATATTCTCTGTAGATATGCTTTCAGTGACAATTTCATTGATTCTGACATCAGCATATTCCACACCTTTCTCTTTTAGCATCGCCATGGTTTGTAACATTTTTTCCTTCAAGTTGTATCCCCCTTTATATGATTTATCATATGTTTAATCTAATCTCATTACCATTATATGAATGTTGCTTCCTACTGTCAAAACGAATATTTATTTTACACCATCTTTAGAAAGCTTAAGGTACTTGAGCATTGTAGATAATGAACCTTTCACCAGTCTCAAAATATTCCATAAGCCATATCGATTGAGCATTTCTGTTGGTTTATTGATAAAAAGGTTTATGTATAGATTTGTCTTTAACATCTCCAAGTAATAAGACTTCAAAGACATTTTGCCTGGTCTGATCATCACCTGAGCAAAGCTCCATTTTTCATAATCATCCATCTGATATAACAATCTGTCCTCATATTCCTTGTATAATGGCAGATTTGGAAATGGTGTCAATGGACTTACGGAAGAAACCTGTGGTGATAGCTTCTTGACATATTTCCTTAATTGTTTAAATTCATCCTTCGTCCAATCCGGATGTGCCATAAAAGATGCCCAAACGTCTATATTCAAAGATTTCAGAAGTCTTGAAGCATTCAAATTGTCTTCAATACTGGCCTTCTTTGTGTAGTATGTCAAATCATCTTCTGAAAAGGACTCATATCCAACGATCAAAGCTTTTAATCCATGAGCTTTGAACTTTTTAAGCGCTTCAACATTTGTGAGAATACTGTCAACAGAGGCGTAGGCAATAAAATTCTTTTCAATCCCGTTTCGGTCAAGAATATGGATTAATCTTTCAACCCTTTTCGTTGAAGACATAATATCATTGTCATAAAGCATGATGGTGGATTCTTTGATGTTCATCAAATCAGCTTCAATGAGCTCCTCTCCAAATTCAATAACCTCATGACCTTCTATCCGCCATCTCAGACAGAACCGACACATTTTATCGCATCCTTGAGATATCTGCATGATAGCAGCAGGTCTATAGCCAAAATAAGAGTAGTGTTGCCTGTATTTTGAGGTTGATTCTCTATTAGGCAATATGTACTCATTTCTACCATGGTCGCTGTCGATTATTTGTCCAAAATTGTTGTCAAGTTTTTCCTTTATATCTAATGTGTTTCTTTTTTCATCTATTGCTTGCTGAATCTCATTAAAGAATCTGGTCACATTATCTCTTGTTGTAGATTTGAATATATAATCCACAGAATCATCCATAAATGCTTTGGGATTAACATATGCCTGAGTCCCGCCTACCATGGTTATAATATGACTATTATGTGATTTTACTTGTTTAGTGAGGTGTAATACTTCATTGACATCAATACATAGACTTGTCACACCGACTATGTCAGCTTTGAACTCTTCAAGCTTGGCTTCCAATGTATCTCTGTCACACATCATGTCAAATATTTCCACATCATGATTATCTTTAAGCAATGTATACAGCATCTCAAGACCCAAAGGTTCGCTGAACATCATATCGCTCAATGTGATGGCTTGCTTTATTCTGGGTGGTCTGATCAATAGTATTCTCATATTTACCTCTTTTTTGTCATTATGTATCAACAGAACTCTTGGGTTCAGATGGTGTTTGAAACGCCACCTGAACCTTAGAGACCGTTATCCAGGGACTCTACAGTGCTTATCTCCCACTTATAGGAGTGGGAGTCTTAGCACTGTTAGTCATCGGATTCATTACTCGCCCTGTTATTTTAACATTTGTAAAGATTATGGGCAACTAAATGAAAATCTCTAAATGAATAGCTCTCCACTTAAGGAGAGCTCGGTTCGTCTAGAAATTCCGTCAGTTTGCTTTTAATTGCTGAAAACGAAAGACCTTTTTCAGTGCAATAGTCTCTTAGTTTCATGTTTTTAGATGTGGGCACTTCTCCCAACACCTCAATCAACTGAGGCTCTGTGATGCCATAACTAAATAAATCGTTTATGATTGTATTTCCATTGATGATTTTCTCTGTCTCATGCTCATCTGTCGCAACAGGTGTTTCTATATCAGAATCGTTTTCTTTTACAGGTGACAAATACAGGCTCGTGTCTATTGCAATATCCATCAGCTTATCTCTTAAATCAGTGTCAATCTTCCCTTCTTCAAACAAAATCTCAAGTGCACGCAGTGGAATATTATCACTTTCGTCTGTGTATGGCAGACCGGTATATAAAGCTACAAAATATTTGACTGAGCCGGTTCCTATTTCCTGATCATCACTCAAACCAATATATATTTCCTCCAGTGATTTGAGTTGAAAACTATAGATGTCTATCGTCATATTGTTTATTCCAAAGGCATCAGCCAATGTTTCCACACTGATATCAAAATAATTCTGTATGTCACCAAAGGTATATGACCCGCGGATATCATCAGGGTTATATGTTCCTGCAAATTCACCTGAACTGTATTTGGCAGGTATTTTTGAACTCTCCGATTCCCAAAAGCCTAACACATCAGCTGTGGCTATACCACCAAAAATCATTACAACCAATACAATAGCTATGATTTTGCTATCGATTCTCATTTTCCGATTCCTCCCAACTTCATAATCATCGTATCTTCAACCAGACAGGCATTATCCGAAGTGCACTCCATACAACTGATACAAGATGTGCTGGTAATGTTTTGCTTGTCTGAAATCACCAGATTCATAGGGCATGCCTTATCACATTTTTTGCAGTTGATACAGGAGTTGGTGTTCCTTGCAATCTTAAATATCCTGATTTTATTAAACCATCCCATAATGATACCAAATGGGCAGAGGTATTTGCACCAAGGCCTCTCGATGAAAAGAGAACTGATAAGAACCACCGCTAATACAACTATAGCTGTGAAAGCCACTTCACCTGCATAAAAATTGAAAAGTGCAAAGTAGGGATCGTAATCGGCAAAGACCAATTTGAATGTCATACTGCTAAAGTAAATGACAGCTGCAAGAACAACATATCTTAGATATCTCAGTTTATTATCCCATTTTACCGGCACTATTTGATTGTATTGCTTGGGGAAAAGTTTTTTTCCAAGTCTGCCGACCCATTCCTGAATAGTACCTAATGGGCAAATAAATCCGCAAAAGGCACTGCCAAATAGTACACCGCCAGCTAGAACCAAAACAAACATCACCATTGTTGAGTTATGGATCTTGCTGATAAGTCCTTGTCCAGTAATAAAGGTATAAAACGTCGCAACACCTCCAAACGGGCAGATAGCATGCAACGATACACCTCCAATAAACGGTATCGGTGTTAGCCCTAATTCAGTTGCATTTTTTGAATAGGTGACCGCTAAAACAATTGCAAAGAATAGTATCTGAGTTATTCTCCTGATAGACAATTTTTTCATGATTCCTCCAAGGATTAATTTCTAAAGTATTTCAATTATACTTAATACTAAACCCAATTTGTGACAAAAGTGTGAAGTTTCTTAGCGTAAAGTTATTGTAGGAAAAAAATATAAAAAGAAAGTCTCTTTCATGTTATGATAAGTTTGGCAACAAAATCTAACAGAAGGAGCGTTCTTTTTATGTACAATAGTATACTACACTTTAATGAATTTGGGGTAAAGGAAATTGAAAAAATCTTTTATGATTTTTTC
>CAKMKB010000292.1:0-2015 GCA_927435965.1 uncultured Clostridia bacterium | reverse complement strand
AACGATAAACACAAATAACCCCAAGCCTGTGAAAATATAAAATTTTGCTTTACCGCTGAGTTTCCGCATGGCTTTCTCCTGATTGAATTCTTAGAATAGTATATATGATAAGGTTGAGTTAATCAAACTATAAATCCAGTTTAAGATAACCGGAGGACTTATGTCTGAAAGAAAAGATAAGATTATTGATCTTATAAAAAAAACGATACATGATTATGAATTCTATGGCGCTGTGATTGGTATCAGCGGTGGATTGGATTCAACGGTAGTAGCCAAACTGCTGATTGAAGCTCTGGGTCATAAGAAAGTCCTGGGACTGTCCATGCCCGAGAGAGATTCTTCACGACAGGTTTCCACGGATAGCCGTTTTGTCTGTGAGAGTCTTGGATTGGAATACAAAACTATTAATTTATCCAAGCAGCTGAGAGCCATGGGAGTCTACTCACTCAAACCACCGACTATCTTGTTTTCTGAAAAATTCAAAGAAAAGTATGCCAAAGGATTGTGGGAGAATATGGAGAATCCTTACATCGCTGATTTGAAATCTTCTGGTGATATGGGAAATCGAAAGAATCAAGCCTATTATCGAGCAAAAAACAGAATGAGAATGATCAATCTATATTTTGAAGCAGAGAAGAGAAGGTACGCGGTGATTGGAACAACTAACAAGACAGAGTACGACTTGGGACTATATGTGAAGTGGGGGGATGAATCATGCGATGTCGAGCCTATTTTACATCTTTATAAAACTGAAGTGTTTGAACTTGCTAGAGAACTAGGTGTTCCTGAGCGAATAATTGATAAAGCGCCGAGTCCAGATATCGCTCCGGGAGTTACTGATGAGTATTTACTGGGCATGGAATACAATACCATAGACAGAATACTGATAAAAATATATAACAATTCTGATTTGTCAGGTGAAAGTGAAAAGAATGTGAAAATCATAAGAGCTATATTGGAAAATGTGAAATACAGAAAAATACAGAATATCCACTTGCTGGAATCAGGGAGTCAAAATGAGTAAAACAAAAGGTATTTTGCTGATTATGATGGCATCCAGTATTTTTGGATTAATGCCATTGTTTGCCAGAATAGGGACAAGCAACGGACTCAATTCAATAACGATTATAATGTTTAGAAGCTTTTTTGCTTCTATCTTTCTGTATCTCTACATGAGAAAGAAAGGCATTGATAGAAAAGTTGACAAATCATTGTTTAAAGACCTTGTACTTGTTAGTTTTTTTGGTTATGGATTGATGCTGCTGACTATGTTTTCATCATACAATTACCTCCCAACAGGCATAGCTACCACCATTCATTTTGTTTATCCTGCTGTTGTTCTGATTGGTTCAGTAATATTTCACAAAGAGAAGCTGACAATTGAAAAAATCGGGATAGTTCTCGCAGCATTTGCAGGTATCTACCTATTGTCAGCAGAATCAGGAAGGATATCGATTAGTATTGTCGGTTTTTTGTTGGCATTTATTTCAGGTGTTTTTTATGCCTATTATATACTCAAGGTATCCTATAGCAATCTAAAAGCCATGAACTCTTATGTATTGGTTTTCCATATATCCATGCATAATTTCTTCTATTTTCTGATTACAGCATTGTTGACCAATACCTTAACACTGGACATCACAATTATAGCGTACCTGGATGTAATTTTACTGGCAATGTTTTCAATTGTTGCCATGTCTGCATTTAAAACAGGCTTGAACTATATATCATCCTGGTCAGCGGCTATTCTAAGCTCATTTGAACCACTTACCAGCATATTGGTGGGGGTAATCATCTTCAATGAAACATTTAATATCAGGAATTTTTTTGGCACAGGAATTATTATCCTGTCAGTCGTATACATCGCTTTGATTGAAAAAAGAAACGAGGTTAGATTGAAGAGTGTTAGAACAAGTGTTAAATAATATGTTCTTTATAAACAAAATGAATGGTGGTAGCTATGCCTGTTGGGAGGTAATTGTATGATGAAAACATAGTCAGCAGCATCAATCCAT
>CAKMKB010000291.1:0-5656 GCA_927435965.1 uncultured Clostridia bacterium | reverse complement strand
GAATGTGCGTCATCATTGTTTCCCGTAGAGTAAATGAAGTCATCTCCGGATTGGGTTCATCGTGCAGTATCCTATACAGCGGATGGGTGTACATCTTTTCCTTCCCATCACCCTTGTACTGATAGGTGTGAAGGGGCAAGGATGCTACCGTTTCTGCTATGATCCTTACACAGGCAAACACGGCGGTTGTCTGCATTGAGCTTCTCTCGTTAACTACTTTTCCTGATATGCTCGTTCCCATATAGAATCTAGGTGCATCACTGACGCTATCTATCGGTTCAGCTCTTGCCCTTGAAAGCCATTTTATCAGATTCATCCTTATCACACCCTTTGCATGTAGTTGCAAAAAAACACCACTAATCGTGGTATCTTCTAATTGCTAATTGTTTACCGAGCTCTCTGTATCTTCATTAACAGTCTTTCTTTTCTATCTGTAAACTCATTGGTATCCATATTTAGACTTTTGTTATATTGAATCGCCGCATTGCATATCTCGATTGCTTTTTTGTACTCTTTTTCCTTTTCGTATATAATAGCCAATCTGCTAAACGCGGGTATATAACCTTTAAACTCACTTTCTATATCCTTTTCGGATTCAAATCTATTATTATCATCAATTTCACTTATATTTTTTAGCCTTTTCAGTATAGTTGATATGTATGATTTCTGCACATCATTTAATGTCTTAATATCCTCTTCACAGTATTCAATGCACTTCTCCAAATACTTGCGATCAAGATCTCTATATGTATAATAAAATGCTTGGAGATCAATATATGTAAAATGTCTATCCATTGGTTTGTGGGAATTCTTTTTGAGTTCACCGAGTAGTTCTTTCTCTTTACTATCATCAAACACAAGTACAATTTTCTCCTTTTGTTTAGGTTTCAGCATCTGCTGTGGTTCAAGAGCAATCCCTTTTTTCTTCAATTCAGCAAGTTTTGTTTTTACAGATTCTTGGGTTTCCTCAAGCAGACCATATACTGTTTTCTTTAACACGAATGATTCCGATATTAACGGGATATTACTCAGCTTATCTGAAATTGTTCCATTTGCAAACATGCCAAATCCCTCAACTTTTAATTCGTTGAGTTCCTTTTTATCGAGTATCTCACTAAGCAAGATATGATTCTTGCCAATTTTTTCGCGCATCAACTTGGTCATCGTTTCACTGAACAATTCAGGATATTTTGTGATGAAATTCTTTTTGGTGAATTCGAACGTTTTTGCCAATCTCACTATATGCTTTGACTGTAGCGGTATTTCAAAAATATATGAACTAAACAAAAAGAGATTGTCTGAAAATGAATATTTATAATCTTTATCGATAGAATCGATAAATTTGGCCATCATATCCGGTCTTTGATGATATAGACATGAAGACATCAAAGCATTTCCTGAGTAACGTTGAAAAGATCGGGTAGCATGAACATCTCTTAATTTCAGTATCACTTCAAACGCGATTTCAAATTTATCTGTCAACAGGAACCTCTCCAAACCATAGTACAATAAAAAAGTATAACCTAACTCATATGATGTATCATAGGGATTTGAAAGGAACTGTAAATATACCCATCTTTGTTCAGGTGTTAACCACCATCCATATGACGGAAAATATGATAATTTGTCAACTTCTGTAATATTTTTAGGTTGCTTGATTGCTAATTTGGTGTCAATAAGACTAGGATCTTCGCTCTCTCTATGTTGAATTTCGATCTTATAACTTGTGTCACCAACAAAATACTCACTGCTTTTCAAATGATGCTTTGGATTGTAGTTAATTCTCTTTCCATTCTTGAACCAAATTAGATTTTCAATATCATTGTGAATATTTAGTTCTAGAGACTCAAATGACTTCGATCGCAACACTATCGTTTTTTCGTCTTGTCTATCCTTTTTCTTCTGGCCGTCAAATATTTTCATATCATAACCCTAATCCCTTTTTATGACAATTATATAACAACGACATAATTTTGTCATTTTATCAGAAAAAATTGTTTGATAAAATTGTTTGATAAAACATTATTCAGCTCATCCCAAAATAATCATGTCCCTTTCATCATAGATAGATCCTGAATCGTCCGGTGGGTTCACTGCGGCTCTTGCAAGTCCCATAATGAGGGCTACAATTCCATCAATCTTGTCTGCCGATTTCTCTTTGTCTACCTTGATGTTTCCGGCAGGGTCTGTGCGGACCACAATATTATCAGCCATCCATCGTAGGACCGGATGAGCGCCATGGGCAATCTGCTTGCTTAAGATTAGTCGCATCAAGTCTTTTGTCGGTGGAGACATATCCTTAAAGCCTTGGCCGAAAGGCACCACAGTAAAGCCCATCCCCTCCAGGTTCTGACTCATCTGTGTGGCTCCCCACCTGTCGTAGACTATTTCCCGGATACTATACTTCTCACCAAGGCGCTCGATAAACTTTTCGATAAATCCGTAGTGGACCACATTCCCTTCAGTGAGTTGAATAAGACCTTGCCTGTGCCAGATATCATAGGGAACACTATCCCTTTTCACACGTTGATGGAGCGTTTCTTCTGGAATCCAAAAGAAAGGCATCACCTGAAACTTATCCGTTTCGTCCTCCGGCGGAAACACCAACACAAAGGCGGTGATGTCCGTGGTGGATGACAGGTCTAGACCGCCATAGCAAATCCTGCCGTTTAACGCTTCCTGGTCTATAGTAAAATTACATAGGTCCCACTTATCCATTGGCATCCATTTGATTTCCTGCTTAAGCCACATATTCAGCCTGAGCTGTTTAAACAACGCCAGATCTGCCGGGTCGTCTTTAACCTGGTTGTAATGTTCTCTGACTCTCTCTATGGAAATGGTATGGTCAAGACTAGGATTAGCCTTATACCAGTTGCTTTCATCTGCAATATCCGCATCATCATCCAGTCCATAAATAATGGAGAGGAATGTAGGATCAACTCTTTTTCCTTCAAGGATGTCCTTTGCCTTTTGATGCATCTCCCAGCCATATCCAGAGAGCTGATTCCCAGCGGTGGTTAGGTATAGGAATAGCGGTTGTGTACGGGCATCACCGGAACCGGTGGTTAGCATCTTTGCAAGGTCTGGATTAGGATAGGTCCATATCTCATCCAGGATGACGCAGGATGCATTGATTCCTGATTTGGATTTGACATCAGAGCTTAGGACCTGATAGAAGCTGCCCGTCTTTGGATAGACGATTCTCTTGGTGGATCTTATCAGGTTGGTCACTTTTGACAGAGTTGGATTGCCCTCTACAAAATTCATGCTGGTGTTAAAGATAATGCTGGCCTGCTGCCTGTCACAGGCGGCCACATAGACTTCTGCGTTGGGTTCGCCATCGGCAAGAAGCATGTAAAGCGCAATGGCTGCGCCAAGTTCACTTTTTCCATTTTTTTTGCCTATCTCTACATATGCTGTTCTGTATTGCCTTGTGCCATCTTCCCTCAACGTTCCAAACAGTTTCTTTACAAGATCCCTTTCCCAAGGAAGCAGCTTGAAAGGCTGACCGGCCCATCTGCCTTTAGTCAGCTTCAGTTGCTCGATAAAATTTATGGCGTGGTTGGCATGGGCATCACTAAAGGGCATCGGGTCATCCTCCTTGAAATGTTCTACTCATCGTCCTTCATCCTCAACAGGTCTTCGGCCCTAGGCACATTTGAGAGCAATGCTTCCATGGCGTTGCCTTCAATGGTGTTTCCCGCGTTGCTGATATTGAGCCTGCTTCTTGCCGATGGGCTTAGCCCCAGCTCTGAGCAAAAGTTTCTCATCTGTTTCAGGTTCTGCTGGGCTATGGACACTTGAGGTATCTGTTGAATATAGCCGGAAGCCGTCTTTAAGATGGATCCATGCTTTGAGATAAACTCCTCCGCTTCTTTCCATCTGGCATAGGCTTGACAGTAGCCTGCAAAAGCGGCCATATCCACCTCGGTCAACAGTCCCATGGCTTCCAGTTCCTTTGACAGCCTTCGCCATTCCTTCTTGGCATCCGGTTCCAGCCATGACGGGCACTTTGGCGCTCTTTGTTTTGGCTTCGGCTCATTTTTATTTAGCGGCCTTTTGCCGGGGTTTCCCTCCAGTTCCTTGACCGCTGTTGGTTTGGGTGGTCTTCCTCTACCCGCCATAGGTTTCATCTCCTTTTGCCGCAAAGAAAAAAGACCCGGAGGTCTTTCATGGATTCTTGTTGACAGCTATTTTCAGTATTTTTTACTGCCTATTTTTTATTCTATATGCATAATTTCATTGATTTTTTATGCACATAACTTCTCTTTATAGTGAAAAGAGTCCTATTTTAGGTTCTAATTAGTAATCTTTGTTTTTAATATAGGCTGTTGCTCTTCCTGAACCCACTTTTTTGATATAGCCTTCTTGCAGTAAATCCGATAAGACTTTTTCAATCATTGCCCTACTGATATCCGGATAAATCTTTGCAATATTGTCTTTTGAGATTTCTCCGATTTTTTTATCAAACAGATCCTTAACTCTTTCTGATTTATTTAATCCTCTGATTTCAATAGTTTCCACTCTTTCAGAAAACTCTCTATATGCTTTTAAGAGTATACTTAGATAATACTTCACAAAAGGGCTATAATTATTAGTTCCAAAATACCATCCTTCTGAACTTTGTTTTAAGGTTTCGTAATAGTTCTCCTTAGTATTTTCAATAATCATCTCTATGCTGATATATTTACCGACGATATATCCTTCTTGGTATAACAAAAGCAAGGTCAATAGCCGACTCATTCTACCATTCCCATCATTAAAGGGATGAATACACAAAAAATCCAACACAAATTTTGATATCAAAATCAAGGAATCTATTCGTCCTTCTTTTTTTGCTTCAAGATAAGCTTCACATAGTCTTTCTACAGCAGATGGTGTTTCAAACGCAGAAAGAGGTTTGAATCTTATACTACGAATACCTTTCATATCTATTTCTTCTATTACATTATCTTGGTTTTTGTATTTGCCACCATTTGAAGTAGGATGATAGCTATATAAATCTCTGTGCAATTGTAGAATTATATTTGAATTTAAATAGATGTAATCATAGTTTTCATGTATAGTATTTAAAACTTCTCTATATCCAGCTATTTCATCCTCGGCTCTATTAAGCGGTTCCGCTTTTTTAGACACTAATTCATTTAGTCTGGCATCCGACGTATATATACCCTCTATTCTATTGGACGCGCCAGTACTTTGGATTTTGGCAACTTCAAGCATTGCTTCAAGAATGTCCGGCTTTGCTTCCATGAAAAGTTCTTGCTTTCCCTTATATTCATATATTTTGGAAATCAAATTCATAATTTCCGGCGTAAACAATTCTTTGTCTATTTCTTTGTAATTAAACTCTCTCAACTGGATCACCTGCCTATTATTAATTCTATATGCATAATTTTACCATTATTTTATGCATATAGCAACTAAATTATGCCATTAACAACATTGTTTCGATTTTTTTACTGCCTATTTTTTATTTTATATGCATAATATTGTCTATTTTTTATGCATATAACTTCTCTTTATGGAGAAAAGAGCCCTTTTCAGGCTCTAATCCATTTTGTTGAAGTCAACCTTGATCTCTTCCACCTGCCATCCGGAGAAGCTTTTGAACCATTCTTCTGAAAACTTCTTGGCGTTCTCTTCGCTTTGCCAG
>CAKMKB010000290.1:0-7267 GCA_927435965.1 uncultured Clostridia bacterium | reverse complement strand
ATGAGATTATCCTGAGTGGTATCGATTCGGCAATGAACAAATACAATATCAGATAATAAAAGTGTTAAAACAAACAAGTGCTCGGGTATACATATCCGGGCATAAGTGTATGTGGCATTGTAATGATTTAGAATTGGAGTTCAAATGAAAAAACTATATTTTAACAACATCATCAAAACAAAAGAATATCAGGACATCGTCCAATCTATTAGCGCCAAGCAAACTGTGTTATTGCATGATTGTACGGAGGAAGCGTTATTGTTGATAACATCGGTTATCTCAACAGAAGAGAATAAACAGATAGTTATTTTAACAGCTGATGATGTAAAGGCTTACAAACTATATCATACAATAAGCCTTATGACAGATAATGCCTACCATCTGCGATCCAAGCAATCTACTCTCTATGGAGTGGATGCTCTTAGCAGAGAAAACATGAACAGTAGATTGGCTGTCCTTGACAGGATTGTAAATAATGAAAACATTATTGTCGTTGCATCAATTGAAGCCTACACCAATATTTTAATGGATAAAAACATATATCAAGAGCTGGCCTTCAATGTCGATAGCGATATGACTATAGATATTCAGGATATTTCTCACAAATTGATTGAAATGGGCTATAGCAATGTATCCTTCATAGAAGGTAAGGGTCAGTTTACAATTCGGGGTGGCATTGTCGATATATTTTCTCCATATCATGATAATCCCTGCCGGATAGAACTATTTGACAATGAAATAGACTCCCTGAGAATATTCGATCCAAAAACACAAAGATCGATTGAGAATGTTAAGAAATACAGAGTCATACCTTGTTGCGAGATTTTACTGAACCCTGAACAGGCCGAAAACGTAAGGCTAAAAATGGAAGAAAGCGTTGAATCAAGAATGGCCTCAATAGCACAAATTGATGATAAAAGAACCATCGAAGAGAGCTTAAAAAGACTTGGTGAAAAAGCGGGCGAAGCACTTAGAAATGGTGATTACATGTACAATATTGAATTCTTCAGCCCTTATTTGCCTATAAAGACGTATAATGTCGGTGATTATCTTAAAAGTAGTGCAGTGGTTGTGATTCACGAATCAAATGCTATTAGGGAATCCAGAAAAGACAGTTATGATGATTTCATCATGAAATTCACAGAGCTTTATGGCAACGGTCAAGTTTTAAGTGAACAGGAATCGATTTTCAAGGACTACGATCAGGCAGTTAGTAATATTAAGACTCGCCTAAGCTTATTATTATATAATAACTCATTGAAAAACAACATAAATTTTCAAGCTCAAAAGCTAGTCAGTGTTCGTTCTCGCGATACAAACCAATACTACGCTAAAATAGGTGACCTTGCGAGTGATATAAACCGCCTAAAGTATAACGGCTATAAGATATATCTGGAACTTGGAAGTGTAGAAACAGCCAATAAAATTCAAGCATCATTGAAAGAATCCAATTGTGATGTAGCACTGGCTTTTCAGTCAAAAACAGAGTTGCTATCAGGACAAGCCGCAATAATAGTCGGTTATGAAGAAAGAGGGATTGATTTTCCAGATTTAAAACTAATTTTTTTGACAGAAAAGGATATTATTGGCAGTAAAAGCAGAAGAAAAAAAACCTCGAAGAAACATAAAGCATCTAGAATTGACACTTTTACAGACCTTAAACCTGGTGATTATGTGGTCCATGAGCATCACGGAATAGGAATCTACAAAAGCATCGAAAAAATCGAGGTTAAAGGGATACAGAAAGACTACTTGGCAATTCATTATAGGGGTGGTGACAAACTCTTTGTTCCTGTGGATCAAATGGATTTGATACAAAAATATATAGGATCAGAATCCATACGACCCAAAATCAATAAAATGACTGGACCTGAGTGGTTTAAAGCTAAAGCAAGAGCTCAAAGAGCAATAGATGATATGGCAGAGGAGTTGATTGAGCTCTATTCCAAAAGACAAAATTCCAAGGGCTTTTCATTTTCTCAAGATAATGAATGGCAGAGGGGATTTGAGAATTCTTTCCCATACCAAGAGACAGATGACCAACTCAGATGTATTGATGAAATCAAGGAAGATATGATGAGGCCAATCCCTATGGACAGGCTATTATGTGGTGATGTGGGGTTTGGGAAAACCGAAGTAGCACTAAGAGCTATTTTCAAAGCAGTTATGGATGGAAAGCAAGCAGTAATATTGGTGCCGACTACCATATTGGCACAGCAGCATTTCACCAATATGGTGGAACGTTTCAAGCAATATCCTGTTAAGATTGAAATGCTGAGTAGATTCAGGACACAGGCACAACAAAAGAAAATCATTGAAAACCTGAACAAAGGATTGATAGATGTTGTCGTAGGAACACATAAGTTGTTATCAAAAGAAGTTAAATATAAGGACTTAGGTCTTCTGGTTATAGATGAAGAGCAACGTTTTGGTGTCAGACACAAAGAACTGATTAAACAGATTAGAACAAATATTGATGTTTTGACATTGACAGCAACACCAATCCCGAGGACCTTGAATATGTCTATGATTGGTATCAGAGATATGAGTATTATTGAGGAACCACCAGGTGAAAGGTATCCGATACAAACATTTGTGATGGAACTGAATGAAAGCTTCATCAAAGAAGCCATCATCAAAGAAGTATCAAGAGGTGGGCAGGTATATTTTATTCATAATAGGGTCAGAGATATCAACGAGAAGGCAGAAAAGATCAGGAAGTTGGTGCCTGGAATAAAAATAGCTGTTGCACATGGACAAATGAGCGAAAGACAATTAGAAAATATCATGATTGAGTTTATCAATAGAGAGCATGATGTTCTGGTTTGTACGACAATCATTGAAACTGGCATGGACATAGCCAATGTCAATACTATGGTCATCAGCAACGCTGACAAGCTTGGATTGGCTCAACTCTACCAATTGCGAGGAAGGGTTGGCAGAAGCAACAAAACAGCTTTTGCTTATCTGACATATGAGAAAGATAAGGTATTGACAGAAATTGCTGAAAAAAGGCTAAAGGCTATTAAGGAGTTCACAGAATTTGGATCAGGCTTCAAAATTGCAATGAGGGACTTGGAAATCAGAGGAGCAGGCAATATTATTGGCTCTCAACAATCTGGACATCTGGCGGCGATTGGTTACGATTTGTATGTAAAGATGATGGAAAGAACTCTCAATAAAAAGAAAACAGATATTGTCGAAACAGAGGTTGTTGATACAATAATTGAGTTGGATGTTGATGGCTTTATCCCATCAAAGTATATTAGCGATGAAGAACAAAAAATTGAGATTTATAAAAAAATATCAGTCATAGAGAATAAAGAAGATGTAAATGATGTTCTTGAGGAAATAATAGACCGATTTGGCAATATTCCACAAGAGGTCAATAATCTGATTAAGATATCCTACATCAAAAGTATTGCTAACAATCTGAATGTAATTGTACTCAGACAAATCGGGACCACAGTTATTATTGAATTCAACGATAACAAGGATATAAGTCAGAAACTTGTAGCTGCTATCATGGAGAACTATCAAAAAGATTTCAAGTTTGATTCGGCAAACAAGCCTATTCTGAAATATTTTCTATCAAGTACCAAACAAGTGGAAGTCTTAAACTCACTTGAAAACATGTTTGAAAAATTATATAATTACTGCACTACGATAAAATCTAACTAAATGGAGGAAAAATTGAAAAACAAAAAGTTTGTAGTTTTGCTGTTGGTCTTAGTTTTGATACTAGTAACAGCAGGATGCGTAAAAGAAAAACCCGGAACAGAAGCAGCAATCGTAAATGGTGAGGTTATAACCGTACAGGAGTATGAAGAAACTCTTGAGGTATATAAATCAATGTACAAGAATCAATATGGAGATACTGCTCTGGAGACAGAGATTGAGCCTGGAGTTACACTACTACAGTATCTACAGGAGAATATTCTGGAAAATTTGATATTTGAAAAAATCATCTATCAAGAAGCATTAAAAAATAATCTGACAGTGAATGATACTGAACTGGATGAATTGATGGTTGAATACAAGACATTTTTTGCAGATGATCAAGCCTATACTGATTTTCTGACATCAAACAACATGAATGAAGAGTTCCTTAAAAACTCTCTTAGAACAGATGAAGTCATTCAGAGATATGTAGATTTTTATATGGAAAATTTAGAGATATCTGATGAAGACCTGCTTAAATACTATGAAGACAATGTCGATCAGTTTGTTTCTGTGAAAGCAAGACACATTTTAGTCAATTCCATGGAAGAAGCTGAAGATATTATGAGACAAATCAATGAAGGTGCAGATTTCTCGGATTTAGCCATGGCTTTTTCAACTGATACAACAAGTGCTGTAAACGGAGGCGACCTGGGATATTTCTACAAAGGACAGATGGTCCCGACCTTTGAGGAGGCTGCGTTTAGCCTAGAAATTGGTGAAGTTAGCGGTATAGTTCCTTCGGATTTTGGATTCCATATCATAAAATTAGATGACAGAAGTGAAGGATTTGAGGATAAAAGAGAACTTGTATTGAGTGAATACAAGAATGTTAAATATGGTGAAAGAATGGATGAGTTGGAGAGTCAGTCAGAAATTGAACGTAAATTAGAGCTGTAGAGGGGTAATCAGATGAAGATAAAATTTACCGGTGGAGCAGGTATATTAACAGGTTCTTGTCATTACATCGAATATGCAGGAAAAAAAATCCTGTTGGATTGTGGTCTTTTTCAAGGACGCAGCGAAACAGAGAAATTAAACGAAAACGAGTTCCCGTTCAATCCCTCAGAGATCGACTATCTTCTATTGAGTCACTCTCACATCGATCACAGTGGTAGAATACCATTATTGGTTAAAAAAGGCTTTAAGGGCAAGATTTTCGCTTCTAATCCTACTTATGACTTATGCACAATCATGCTTATGGACAGTGCTCACATTCAAGAGACAGAAGCACAGTGGAAAACTGAGAAAGCTTTGAGAAAAGGTGAAGAACCGATATTGCCACTCTACACAAAAGATGATGCTCAGAACAGCTTGAATTTTTTCAAGCCAGTACTTTATGAACAATACGAAGAAATAGACGAAAATCTGACCGTCAGATTTGTCGATGCTGGACACATTCTGGGTTCATCAATCATAGAAATGTGGTTCAGAGAAAATGGCACTACAACAAAAGTTGTGTTTTCAGGTGATTTGGGTATGAAGAATAAACCCATCATCAAAGATCCTAAAATAATTGAAAAAGCAGATTATCTGATTATCGAGTCAACCTATGGAGACAGACTTCATGATTCCTCTGATGAAAGGGTTGAAAAACTGGCAAATACAATCTTGAAAACCATCAGAAATAAAGGCACCGTTGTTATACCTTCATTTGCAGTAGGGCGAACACAGGAAATCATATATGAATTGAACGAGCACTATGACGGAGAATCAGAATTTAAAAAAGAATTCGACAAAATCAATGTCTATATTGATAGTCCTCTTGCATCTAAAGCTACAGAAATATTCAAAAAAAATGCACATGTATTCGATGAGGCAACACGGAATAAAATCATGTCTGGAGACAACCCGTTGGAGTTCAAGAATTTACACTTCACACAGACTGTAGACGAATCTAAGGCTTTGAATGTTTCAACAGAGCCTAAGGTTATCATCTCAGCCAGCGGAATGTGTAACGCCGGTAGAATCAGACACCATCTCAAACATAACTTGTGGCGTAAAAACGCAACTATTGTATTTGTTGGTTACATGGCTGAGGGAACATTAGGGAGAATGTTAAAGGATGGCTTAAAAGAAGTGAAGCTATTTGGAGAAGAAATAGTTGTAAATGCTGATATAGTAAGCATTGATGGTTTTTCAGGTCACGCAGACCAGAATGGATTACTTGAATGGCTATCAGGTTTCAAAGAAGGACCAAAAAAAATCTTTCTGGTTCACGGTGAAGAGAGTTCAAAACAAACATTCTCTGAAAAAATCAAAGAAAAGTTTAATTATGAGTCAATCATACCACTGATGAATTCGGAGTATCTGATAGAGAACAATGAAGTGGTTATGATTTCTGAAGGCATAATGCCAATTGAGTTAGACACAATTGTTGCCAAAGAGAAACCAGCTACAGATGAAAAAACATTGATAGTCAAAAAAGAACTCATCAAAAAAGGGGAAGCCACAAGAATCAGTCAGAACCTTCTTGCAGAGAAAGAAAAACTGATATCCGAAACAGCTGAACGTGCCGATGATGAGACTGCTGATGCGGATAAAATCAAAAAACTCCAGAATGAGTTAGAAATATTAAAAGAACTTTCAGTGAAAATATTTGAAATGACTGAAGGTACACTAGAAGAGAGTGACATAAAAATTGGCGAATATAAACAGCTTAACAATCATATTAAGGAGCTAGAAAAATCCTTGGTCAATCTTAGTATAATAAGTGGTAAATAGACAATAAAAGTAAAAAAAAATATAAAAAATTCAATATTTAACAAAAAAATAACATTACTATAGAATCATATGTGCTATAATGGGACCTGTAGTCAAAAACAAAGGATGATATAATGAATTTTGCAGATCACAGGTTCATGAAAATAGCTGGACCATTAATCAACAACAAGGAATTTCAAAAGATGAAGCATATCAAACATCATGATGAAAGTGTGTATGAGCATGTCATGAATGTTGCTTATCAATCATACAAGATAGCTTACAAGGCTGGGTTAGATTGGGAAGCGACTATAAGAGGAGCATTGCTCCATGATTTCTATCTATATAAGTTTGATAAGCGATTCAGATTGAGATTACCGCTAGATGCATTAAATCATGCTGTCATGCATCCCGTGAGAGCCCTTGAAAACGCATCAAGGCATTTTGAATTAAATGAACTGGAAAGAGATATAATTGTTAGACATATGTTTCCGGTTAGAATACCTAGATTTAAGGAAAGCTGGATTGTCTCTATGGTCGATAAGCATCTGGCTGTACAGGAGTACTATCAGAATTTTAGAAAATCCATTTCTAAAAAGTATAGAGAACAATATAGTACAATACAGTTTTCAGAAGTTCAATATAGTGAAGCAAAATAAATACAAAATAAAACCCCTCAAACTTTTGAGGGGTTTTGATTTTCTAGTGTGCCCAGCATGGGCACAATCTTAAGGGTTAAAGTCCCAAGTCTGCCCTAGTAGTGGGAAAGACATAGCCAAAGGCAAGGGTGTCGTGAGTGATTGCGAATCTGAAGGAAGCCGGAAGGCAAATCTCTGGTCTGACA
>CAKMKB010000289.1:0-3540 GCA_927435965.1 uncultured Clostridia bacterium | reverse complement strand
TTTGTTAAACCTGCTATAGTAAATCCATATTATGCAGATCATGACATTCTATCGTATGAAGATGCCGTCAGAGTGATCATTGAGGCTTCTCAAATCAACGGGAGGGAACGAAATATTCTGATTGCCCATCAGTTCCTCACTTTTGGGAGTATTGTTTGTATATGTAATTTACTTTTTTGGTTCAAAGAACTTATGGATAAAAGGGGTGGGCTTTGGTTTAGTGGAAATCGATGTTGAGTTTGGCCTAGATGACTGGCCATTGAGGGGTAAAATAACCGTTCCCTCATCAGACGGTGAGAATCCCCTTCCAGGTAAACATCCTGTATTGGTACTCGTTCATGGTTCAGGTCCCAATGACATGAATGAAACAGTTGGACTAAATACACCCTTCAAGGATATCGCCTACTATATGGCTGAAAGAGGCATCAGTGTTCTGAGATATGACAAGAGAACCTTCACCTATGGCACTCAGATGGCTGGACTGAAAGATCTGACCGTATATGACGAGACCATAGATGATGCCGCTGAAGCGGTAGACTATGTCTCTACCCTAGATTACATCGACACGGATAGAATTTTTGTTTTAGGACACAGTCTTGGTGGCTATCTGATTCCAAGAATTGCAGAAGAGACGCCTGAAGCAAGGGGTTACATTATAGCAGCTGGTATTTTTTCAAGCCTTGGCAAGATTATCCCATATCAACTGGAGTATTTGGCTATGATTGATGGTGAAATCTCCCAGGAAGAGCAAGACTACATAGACGACATGACATTGCAGGCTGAGAAATCATTGAATCCGGACTCTATCGGTGAAAACGAGGCTGTTATGGGTGCTTACAAAGCATACTGGGAAGATCTTGCTGATTATGATGCGGTAGCACTAGCAAGACAAATTGAAAAACCAGTCTATGTTTTCCAAGGAGATAGAGACTATCAGGTACCAATAAGTGAGTTCGAACTAATAAATGATGCTGTTAGTGATATGGATAACTACACTCTACAAATCTGGAGTGGTATGAATCATCTGATGTTTCTAGGTGAAGGAGCACCTACGCCTGAAGAATATTTCGTAAAGAATGAGGTGTATCCACCATTGTTGGACTATATTATAAATTTCATGCTTAAGTAGCAAAAATTGGAGGAAAATATGTTAAAAATTGAAAATTTGTCAAAATCTTATTCAAAAGGTGCTACAAAGGCCGTCGATAATATCTCTTTTGAAGTGAAGCCGGGTGAGATATACGGTTTTCTTGGCCCAAACGGCGCCGGAAAAACCACCACCATTAAAATGATTGTTGGTCTGTTGAAACAGGATAGCGGCGTGATTCTTGTGGACGGACTCGATACAAATAAAGATAGTCTTAAAGCAAAACTGAAGATGGGTTATGTCCCTGACAATCCACAAATATATGACAAGCTGAAAGGCCTAGAATACCTGAATTTTATGGCGGATGTCTATAATGTGTCTAAAGAAGACCGCACTCAGAGAATAGAAAAATATCTGAGATTATTCAGTCTAGAGGATGCAGCTAATGACCTGATCAACTCATACTCCCATGGTATGAAGCAAAAAATCGTACTAACAGGTGCCTTGATCAATGACCCTGACTTGTTTGTACTGGATGAGCCTATGGTAGGACTTGATCCTAAATCCGCTTTCAATATAAAGGAAGTCATGCGTGAGATGTGCGACCGTGGAAAATCAGTATTTTTCTCGACACATGTCCTCGAAGTAGCTGAAAAAATATGTGATCGGATTGGCATTATCAACAATGGTCAGATTATCGCCGAGGGTAACATGTCCGAGCTTAGAGCAAAAGCAGGCAGAGAGGAGTCCCTCGAGAAAATCTTCCTGGAGGTGACACAATAATGAGAGAAATCTTTATATTGACCAGAGCGAGCCTAATCAACAACTTTAATCTGCATTCTCTCAATCCAGCGAATTTTAATCAATTCAAGAATATGAAGGAAGCTAGGAAAATATTGTTGTTCATTTTTGTCATCATAGCCATGATGCCGGCCTATCTACTTTATATAAGGTTGATGAAGCAGGTAGGGGTCTCTTTTCTGATGATAAATCAGGAATCATATTTTCTTGCACTTGCACACTATGCATCTGTATTGATGGTGTTTTTTCTAGGATTGACTTATGTCCTTTCCTATTATTATTTCTCGAGGGATACAGATATGCTGATACCTCTTCCAGTAAAAGGGAGAAGCATCATTATTTCAAAGTTCATCTCCCTACTGGTGTTTGAGTATTTTGTTTTGGCTATATTCATTATACCGGTACTAATTATAAACCACAGTCTGGTAGGTGGAGGGCTGATTTACTATCTCAAAGCAATTGTAGTATTTCTGTTGACACCTGTGGTTCCTTTGTCATTGGCTTCGGTCATCATCATCACCATTATGAAGTTCACAAACATCAAAGGCAAGAAGGATTTGATCCGTGTTGTCTCCATGTTTCTGTTTCTGTTTGTGTTTCTAGGACTGCAAATCGTTATACAAAGAGCTATGATGAATATTCCTTTCGGTAATGAGCAGGAATTCTATTCCAAGCTTTTTACTGATAACCGTTATATGATTGATATGCTGGGGCGGTTTTATCCATTGTCCAGATGGGCTGCTATTAGCCTTGTTGACAACAGCATGACCGCTTTAACCGGATTGGTCGGTTTAATAGTGACGAGTATTGTTTTTTTTGCTGCAGTAGTTCTTTTCAGTGAAAAGATGTATTTGGGTGGAATTATCGGTGGCAATGAAATACAATCCAAAAAGAAGGCTCTTTCCAAGGAAGAGTTTGAAAAAGCATCGGGTAAGGTTTCCAGTAGCTTTATGGCCATTTTCAAGGTTGATTTGATAACATTGATTAAGACACCTATTTATATGTTTAATTGTGTCAGCATTGTAGTACTGGTTCCATTCATATTCTTGGTCATGCCTGCCTTATCCGGGGTATCCTCGGACATGGATGTCTTTATTGGTATTTATCAGTCTAACGTCAAGCTCTTTGCTTTTGGTCTTGCTGGGGCATATATGCTATTTGCAGCCCTCAACCCGACAGCTTCAACCACATTTTCAAGAGAAGGAAAGACCTTTTATATCACCCGAATCATACCCGTAGCTGCGAGAGATCATATTATCGGAAGGGCCTTAGCTCCAATACTAATGCAAATTTTTTCCATAATCGTGATTTCATTCGGTATAAGGTTTTACATACCCATCGATCTTAGCACAGTTTTGATATCAGCTTTTCTTGGATTTGTAGCATCTCTACCTGTCATTCTTTCGGGTATACTTGTTGATATCAACCGTCCATTGCTAGATTGGGACAACCCACAAAGGGCAGTTAAGCAGAATATGAATGTAATAATCGCTATGGCAATCGGCGCTATTATGGCTTTGGGCATCGGATTTTTGACTTATCTGATGATAAATATCAATCTTGCGACCTTGATTATCTTGTTGATTGACCTAATTATAATTGTAGCTCTTACCTATGTCATGTATAATTTAGTTATCAAGCGCATTACTTAC
>CAKMKB010000288.1:0-11917 GCA_927435965.1 uncultured Clostridia bacterium | reverse complement strand
TGTAAAGAAAATTTTGGTGGGTTCTCATATTGACACCGTTAGAGATGGGGGTGCTTATGATGGGGCAGCAGGTATGATTATTGGACTTCTTGCTGTTTCAGAGAACATAAAAAAATATGGCAACCCGGTAATCCCTGTTGAGGTTATTGCATTGACTGAGGAAGAAGGCAGCAGATACGCCATGTCATATGTAGGTAGCCGAGCTATCGTTAACGGATTGAATGAGAATGAACTGAACTCTGTTGACGATGATGACATAAACATTAAGACCGCTATGCTTCAAGCGGGTTATGATCCTGATAAAGTAAGCCAGGCTAAACGAGATGACATACACAGCTATTTTGAGGTACATATTGAACAGGGTCCGGTATTGGAGCGTACCGGTAAAAAAATAGGTATTGTTGAAAGAATCAACGGCATATTCTTTTTGGAAGTGGAGATAATTGGAAGAGAGGACCATGCTGGCACTACCCCAATGAACATGAGGCGTGATTCTCTTGTTGCAGCATCTAAGATTATTGCGAGGTTACCTGAAGTTATCGCTGAAATTTCCGAATCTGCAACAGCTACGGTTGGCAAGATAAGGGTTGAACCAGGATCATCAAATGTCGTTCCTAAGAAAACAATTTTTACGATTGATTTCAGAGACATGAATGAGAATAAGCTGATACTAATGAATAGGGCAATCCAATTTGAATTGGACCAATTGGAGAATCAAGGATATAAAGTCAATCACAATATCACCACAAATGAATTACCAATAGATTTGGATAGGGAGCTTGTTGATTTGTGCGAGAAAACTGTTAGGGATATGGGAGTCCCTTATCAGAAAATGAACAGTGGAGCAGGACATGATGCCCAGATCTTTGCTGAAAGGTTTCCATCTTCACTTTTATTCATTCCATGCAAGGGTGGAAGGAGTCACTCACCGGTGGAATATGCAACCAACGAAGATATTGCAATAGCAGTTGAAGTAATGAGTGGAATCTTAAAAAAGCTTGCATGGTAGATTTTTATTTTTTGTTCGCAGGTAGAAATCAAATCTGACAAGTGATATAATTTAATTGAGAGGTGATTGATTTGGCTTTAAGCGGTATAGTTGTTATTGTATTGGTAATTGTTGTAGCCGTGTTGATCGGTGCAATCGTTGCGAAGAATAGTTAATATGGGTAGGAGGTTTAATGGAAAGAGTTAAGTATGTGATGGAGATACTGGATAAGAATCTAATGATGGTTAATGATACCGGATATGTATTTGACGACGGTAGCTTTGATGAAACGATTCATTGCTATGGCGTCGCTTATTTTTGTGCAGCAGCTGCACATAGGAGAGGTCTGAACGCTGAGCTTGGTTTTATAATCGGTCTGTTGCATGATTTGGGAAGGATTTCAAATGATGACTATACAGAAGGACATGGCCCGACAGGCGCCATAATGACGCAGAGAATGTTGGCTGACTCAGGTCTCTTTGATGAGAATGAGATAGAGATTATTACCAATAGCATTTCCAAACACTCAAAAAAGAAAAAAATAGATGGGCCCTATGAAGAAGCTTTAAAAGATGCGGATCTCCTAGAAAGAGTCTTTTTTATGGGAGATAAAGGAAAGTCTGACACCAAAAAAAGAGAAAGAATTACTCACTTATTGGATGATTTTGGATTGTCAGTAAAAATATGATATAATGCTTTAATTTACTTTACCATCAGTAAAATGATGGTAGATTTTTTTTAGATCAAAATAGAAGGAGTATATAGTGCTAGGTACAATTGTCAATACAATCGCAATAATAGTGGGAAGTTTGGTGGGATTGGTCTTCAAGAATCTGATTCCAGAGAAGTACAATGATACAATCATGAAGTCTATGAGTTTGGCAGTAATCCTCATTGGTCTTCAAATGGCATTGGGGACACAAAATATTTTGTTGGTTATATGTAGCATGGTTGGCGGATCTCTAGTCGGAGAAAGAATTGATATTGAAAAGAAATTGGACAACATTGGCGCCAAGTTACAAGATAGGTTCAGCAAAACCGACAGCAACATAGGTCAGGGTTTTGTAACGGCTTCCCTCATGTATTGCATCGGTTCATTGGCCATCATTGGTGCTATAGAAGGTGGACTTCTTGGAAAACACGATGTGTTGTTTGCCAAATCTCTGATCGATGGAATTGTATCTGTTGCTCTGACGGCAACTATGGGTATTGGTGTAATTTTTGCCAGTGTTTCGGTTTTTCTATACCAGGGTAGTATCGTATTGATATCAAGCTTTGCAAAAGATATCTTAACAGATGCCATTGTGACAGAGATGTCTGCTATTGGTGGTTTGTTGATTATGGGTATTGGTCTGAATATACTGATGAGAGACAGAATTAAGGTGGGGAATATGCTGCCTGCTTTATTTGTTCCTTTGGTTTTTATGGGTATTATGAATATAATAGGCTGATCTAAGTGTGATCAGCCTATTTCAACGTGTTATTTTTTTAGGTTTTTCGCTTTATTATAGCAGGCTAGCATGGATTCGATCAGAGCACTTCTGAATCCTCTATCTTCCAGTACTTTTATAGCTTCAATAGTAGTACCTCCTGGTGAACAAACAGCATCTTTTAGCTCTCCCGGGTGCATATCTAGTTCCTTCACCATTTTGGCAGCGCCCATTACGGCCTGAGCTGCCAGCTTATAAGCCATTTTCCGTGGCAAGCCTGTCAGGACACCTGCGTCTCCCATGGCTTCTATCATAATATATACATAAGCCGGTGAGCTGGCAGATATGGAAACCAATGAATCCATATGGTCTTCTTCATCAAGCTCTTGAACCTCACCAAATCCCTGGAAAATTGTATTTATATCGGATTTTTCCTCAGCTGTAAACAAGTTCTTGTCATAGAATACACCCGTCATTCCTTCTCCGACCAAAGATGGTATGTTGGGCATGGCTCGCATGATTTTCAAGTTCTCAATACCGGTGTATTGTCTGATTTCTTCTATGGTGTAACCCGGTGCCAAGCTGATGATGACATGTTTTTCAGGCTCTAGATATTCCTTTATTTCGTCAAATACATTCTTGTAATGTTGTGACTTGATGGCAAAAAATATATATTTACATTTCTTAACCAAATCGATATTATTTTTAGCACACATAACCATCAGTTCTATGCTTAATCTTTCTTTAGTTTCATTAGTCTTGGAATTTATGTAGATTCTATCCAAATCAAATTTTTTTCTGACCATACCTGTGATCATGGCTTTTGAAACATTACCGGCACCTATAAAACCTATTTTATCCATTTCACACTCTCCATCGTTAAATATTTAAATAATAATAACACAACTGATTAAACCATTCAATTGATTTAATCATTACATTGTGATAAATTTATAAGGTAATTATGGCAAATATGATGTATCAGTTAGATTTAAGGAGGATTTTATGACAGATTCATATAATGATAACAGTAATTTTATACAAAAGATAATAGACAAGGATATAAGGGATGGCGTGTATGACAGAAAGATTCATACAAGATTCCCCCCTGAGCCCAATGGCTTTCTACACATCGGACACGCCAAATCTATTTGGTTGAATTATAGTCTAGCCATCAACAATGGTGGAATTTTCAATCTCCGTTTTGATGATACCAATCCGACGAAAGAAGATGATGAGTATATAAATGCTATCATTGACGACGTTCGATGGCTTTGTCCTGAATGGAATGGTATTGTTTATTATGCATCGAACTATTTTCAGACCATGTATGAAAGCGCACTAGAACTGATTAATAAGGGACTTGCATATGTCGATGATTTGACAGCCGACGAGATACGTGAGAACCGTGGGACACTTACCGAACCGGGAAAGGAAAGCCCTTACAGAGCAAGGTCAGTCGAGGAGAATATTGCCCTTTTTGTTGGCATGAAAAATGGCGAATTTCCAGATGGGAAGAGAGTCTTAAGAGCCAAAATTGATATGAGTAGTCCAAATCTGAATATGCGAGATCCTGTATTATATAGAATATTGAGAGCAACACATCACAACACTGGGGATGATTGGTGTATATACCCCATGTATGATTATG
The DNA here is from genome assembly GCA_927435965.1 of uncultured Clostridia bacterium. Taxonomy (GTDB): domain Bacteria; phylum Bacillota; class Clostridia; order Tissierellales; family Dethiosulfatibacteraceae; genus 38-11. The sequence goes on along the minus strand of CAKMKB010000288.1, from coordinate 7,848 downwards.
CTCATCCTTTGCAGGATGCGATAGAAGAGATCACACACTCCATATGTACTTTGGAGTTTGAAGATCACAGACCTCTTTATGAATGGGTGCTTAACAATATTGATGCCTTTCAGGTTCAACCACCTAAGCAGATAGAGTTCGCCAAATTGTTTCTAACAAAGACGATGATGGGGAAAAGATACCTGAAGCAATTGGTTGATGAAGAATTTGTCGATGGATGGAGTGATCCTCGAATGCCGACGATATCAGGCTATAGAAGAAGAGGATACACTGCAGAGTCTATCAGAAGATTTTGTGACGATATTGGTGTTTCCAAAGCACAAAGTGTTGTTGATATTCAAATGCTTGAGCATGCAGTACGTGAGGATCTGAAGATGACCGCACCGAGAACAATGGCTGTGTTAGACCCCTTGAAATTAACGATTACCAATTATCCAGAGAATGAGCTTGAATATCTTGAGGCTGAGAATAACCCTGAAAATCCTGATATGGGCAATAGAAAAATACCATTTGGAAGAGAAATCTACATCGAGAGAGATGATTTTATGGAAGATCCTCCTAAGAAGTATTTCAGACTTTTTCCCGGTAATGAAGTCAGATTGAGACACGCATATTTTGTTAAATGTGAAGAAGTGATCAAAGATGAGAATGGCCAAGTAATTGAATTGCGATGTACCTATGATCCTGAGACAAAAAGCGGATCAGGCTTTAGTGCGAGAAAAGTCAAAGGTACACTCCATTGGGTGTCTGCCACTGAATGTATGGACGCTGAAGTGAGACTTTATGATTATATGATGGAGGATGAGGATTTCGACAAGTCTAATTTTACCGAAAAACTGAATAAAGAGTCAAAAGTGGTCGTTAAAAACTGTAAAATTGAAAAAAACTTATGCGAGTCTAAACCTGACGATCGCTACCAATTTTTAAGACACGGGTTTTTTATTGTAGACCAGGATTCTTCAGAGGATAAACTTGTTTTTAACAGGATCGTTTCACTAAAAAGCTCTTGGAAGTAATTGATATGACTATTTTTGATATTATTCAGAAGTCATTGCATGAACGCACGCTTGTCTCTATAACCCTATCTGGCTCAAGAGATAAGAACCTGAACTACAACAGAATCGACATACGGCCCATCATAATAGGCGACACGTATATGCTGCAGTTTGTCAAGAACATAGATAACAAAGACATACATGAAAACTTACAGGCAGATATTGGTTATAAGTTGGTCAGGGATTTGCTCGAAAACATCTTCAGAAACTTTAATGTTTTAACAACTGAAAAACTGATGCAGGGAATGGTTTCCAAAAAAAGAAAAATTACTTTTAAGGCAACAGAATTGGATAAAGAAATTGATCTCAATCTGTCACATAACAGGAAGAAAGAGTACATTATTCCGGATAATAAACCCTGTGACTTTTTACATCAACTAGGTGTAATGGATGCCAATGGCAGGGTGTATAAAAGCAAATACGATAAATTTAGACAAATAAATAAATTTCTGGAAATAATGGATCATGTCGTATCCAATGAGGCTATTGGCGATCGCATGAGAATAGTTGATTTTGGATGTGGAAAAGCCTATCTCACATTTGCGGTTTACTACTATTTTAAAGAAGTTCAGAAAAAGAATGTGTTTATCACAGGCTTGGATTTAAAGGAAGACGTGGTGGAATTTTGCAATACTACAGCAGTAGCTTTGGGATATGAGAATCTGGTTTTCAGAAGAGAAGATATAAGGGATTACAGCACCAAAGACACTGTTGACATAGTTATCACTTTGCATGCCTGTGACACAGCAACAGATGCGGCTTTAGTGAAAGCAATCAAATGGCAGGCGAAGTATATTCTGTCAGTTCCATGTTGTCAGCATGAAATGTTTGATAAGATTCAGAATAAGAATCTTCAACCGATGCTGGACCAGGGTCTGATTAAAGAAAGAATGTCATCTCTAGTAACTGATACACTACGTGTTTTGTTTTTGCAAAAGGAAGGCTATGATGTCAGTACTCTCGAATTCATTTCGATGGAGCACACTCCAAAAAACCTGATGCTAAGAGGTGTCAAAAAAAATATGGAACAAAAAAAATACATAAAACAATATGAAGACTTCAAAAATTTCTGGAACCTTGGGGATATTTTCATAGAAGAATTCTATGAAAGAGAAATGAAAAATGATGAATCGTGATCTGAATCTCAATAAAAACGAAAAAGAGATATTTGAGTACATACTGGACAGCATACCTGATGCCATTACGGTTATTGACACAAACTATAAGACAATCTTCTTCAACAAGGTATCAGAGTCCTATTTTGATGTCAAAAAAGAAGACATAATTGGCAAGGATCTAAGAACCTTTTTCCCCAATTCTCTGCTACCAAAGGTAATAGACCTGGAAAAATCCTACTTCAATATTTACAACAGACCCCGGGAGAAAACATTTACTGTAATAAGTGCTATACCCCTTTATAACACAGAAGGAAGACTTATCGGAGGATTAGCCAGAGACCGTGACATCACAGAATTTGTCAAATTGTCGGAGGTTTTATCTAAGACGCAGACCAACTTGGAAGAGCTTGAAAAAGAGTATAAGAGCGTTACTCAAGGAGAGAATTTTTTCTCAGGAATCATAAGCAATAATTCCGAGTTTATCAAAACCATAAACCTTTGCAGAAACATTTCCAAAACACCGATGCCCGTTTGGTTAAATGGTGAGAGTGGGACAGGAAAAGAGCTTTTTGTCAGAGCCATACATCATGAAAGCAAAAGACCGGGCAAGCTTGTCGCTATTAATTGTGCTGCCATACCTGAAGAGCTATTTGAAAGCGAACTTTTTGGCTATGAGGAAGGGGCTTTTACAGGTGCAAAAAAAGGCGGCAAGATGGGTAAGTTCGAAGAAGCAAACAATGGCACACTTTTTTTTGATGAAATAGGAGATATGCCATTAAGATCCCAACCCAAAATATTGAGAGCATTGGAAGAAGGGCATATAACCAGAATAGGCAGCAATCGTGAGATTCCCATCGATGTTAGAGTTATTTCAGCTACTCATAAAAACATTGAGGATGCAGTGAAAAAAGGTGAATTCAGGAAAGACTTGTATTATCGACTAAATGGGTTTCATGTCCATATTATGCCACTTAGGGACAGAAAACAGGATATATTGATTCTGGCAAACAGATTTCTGCAACAGTTCTGTATGGAAAACAGCATCAATATCATAGAAATACCGGATGATGTTTTGAAATTGTTTGCAAATCATCATTGGGATGGCAATGTTAGAGAGTTAAGAAATATCATGCAAAGGGTAGTGTTGCTAGCCAAGGAAAACAATAGCGACAAGGTTATGCCGGAGTATCTGCCTGATTATCTACAAAACCTCGATGAGACCTTAGATTTAGACCATGATGTAGATATTGCTGACCAAGGATTGGAGCAATCTATTGAGTCCATTGAAAAAGAAATGATAAAAAATGCTCTGCAGAGAAATGGACAAAATAAGAAAAAAACAGCAGAATATCTAAAAATTCCAAGAAGCAGCCTTTATTATAAAATGGAAAAATATCGCCTTTAGTGTCGGTTTATTGACATAATGTCGGTTTTCAGACACTCATAACAGAATTATACATCAATTGAATATTAAAAATGAGAGTATAGCTAATCAAACAAAGCAATACTCTTCTTTTTATTCATTAGAGCTTTGGCACAATAATTGCTAGTTATATTAATGAGAGTAACAGCATGGAGGTAAAAATGAGAATAGAGAATCATCCTATCCTGGATTTTGGTAACAGGAAAGTAATAAAATTTTTCTTTGAAGGTAAAGAAATGGAAGGTTTAGAGGGCGATACTATAGCTTCAGCCCTGCATGCAAGCGGTGTGAAAGTCCTCGGAGAGAGTTTGTTTAAACACAGGCCCAGGGGTTTTTATTGCGCAATTGGAAACTGCTCCTCATGTCTTATGAAGGTTAATGGAAAATCCAATGTAAAAACCTGTGTAACCATGCTTGAGGAAGGCGTCAGAGTAGAGGTTCAAAAGGACAAGGGGGGATTGGAATGAAAACAACAGACATAGCAATCGTTGGAGGTGGTCCAGCAGGACTTTGTGCTGCCATCAGTGCCGCATCATCAGGTGCCCGTGTGTCCATAATTGAAAGAAACCAAGCTCTTGGAGGCCAATTAAATAAACAAACCCATATGTTTTTTGGATCGGAGAGACAGTATGCGTCAACTAGAGGAATTGATATTACTGATATTCTGTTAAATGAGATTAAAAAGTATGAGGATAGGGTTGAAATCATCAATAATACCAATGTTGTAGGTTTGTATGAGGACAAAGTTATTACGCTAATGGAGAATGAATCTAAATACTATAAGATGAAGCCTGAGGCGATTATTGTGGCAACAGGAGCCTATGAGAAATTCCTCACATTCCCAAATAATGATCTACCGGGAATATATGGAGCTGGAGCTGTACAAACACTTATGAATGTATATGGTGTAAAACCCGGTGAAAGGGTTTTAATGGTTGGCGCGGGCAATATTGGATTGATTGTCAGTTATCAGTTGATGCAGGCAGGTGTTAAGGTTGTAGCCATAATAGATGCAGCACCGAGGATTGGGGGCTATCTAGTACACGCCTCTAAAATAAGAAGGATGGGCATACCGATTTATACCAACCACACTGTAAAGGAGGCAATAGGCTTATCTGAGCTAGAAAAAGCTGTTATATGGCAAGTTGATCAGAAATTTCAACCGATTTTAAACACTGAAAAGACTTTTGACGTCGATGTCATGTGCATTTCAGTAGGGTTGTCACCTCTCAACGAGCTGTTATCCATGGCAGGTTGTGAAATGAAATATGTGAGTTCTTTAAGTGGATTTGTTCCATATCGTTATTCAAATTATGAGACAACAATAGACAGTATTTTTACAGCAGGAGATAGCGGTGGGATTGAAGAGGCAAGCAGCGCGATGGTTGAAGGCTATCTGGCGGGACTACATGCATCTGCAAATGTAGGTAAGAGGCATGTTTCATTTGATGAAAAGATTCAGGATTACAACAGTCAATTAAGCAACCTGAGATCTGGGCCGGAAGGGGCTCATATTCTATCAGGAATCAGCCAAATCGAGAGGAGGAGAGATTATGCTTGAAATTCAAGGCGTTCCAACTGAAGAACAGATTAAAGAAGCTTTTCCTCCTATTGAAATAATTAATAAAGGACCAGTGGCAGTAATCGAATGTTTTCAAGAGATTCCCTGTAATCCGTGTGCCACATCATGTCGGTTTGGAGCTATATATATTGGAGATAACATCAACAATTTACCAGCTATGAATATCAAAAAATGCACAGGTTGCAGCATATGTCTCACAAAGTGTCCCGGGCTTGCCATTTCAATCGTTGACGGCTCCAAATCAAAGGAATATATTCACTTTAGCATACCATATGAAATGAAATCCCTCCCTGATGTTGGAGACATGGTCAGAGCACTTGACAGAGAAGGTAAATACTTGACAGATGTGAAGGTGTTGAGAGTCAGAAGCAACAAAAATTTTGACAGGACCAATATTATTACATTAGAAGTTCCGAGAGATCTGATGTATAAATTTAGACATATAAGTCTGGAGGTATTTTAATGAGTATAAATGATGCAATGGTTTGCAGGTGCTCAGATGTTAGTCTTAAAGAACTGAGAGACCTAATCAATGAGGGATACCATACATTTGAGGAGATAAAAAGGATTACCAGAATCGGTATGGGTCCTTGTCAGGGTAAGACCTGTGGTAATATTGTTCTAAGAGAATTATCAATGGCAACAGGCAAGGATTTCAATGAACTGAATATGCAATCAAACAGACCACCTGTTGTCGGGGTGAAGCTGAGCTTGATTGCCGAGGAGGCTGGAAGAGATGAGTTATAGTGCAGATGTTGTTATAATAGGTGCCGGCATATCAGGCTGTTCTATCGCATATAATCTAGCTATAAAAGGTATAACTAACATCATAGTAGTCGATAAATCCTATATTGCTAGCGGTGCGACTGGAAGGTGCGGAGCCGGAGTCCGAATGCAGTGGGGGACAAAAATGAATTGCTTGTTGGCAAAGCAAAGTATTGAGTTTTATGAAAATGCCAATGAAATACTGGAGTATGATCGGGATGTCACTTTTTATCAAGGAGGCTATCTGCTATTGGCCACCACAGAGAAGGAAATATCTCAATTTCAGGAAAATGTCAAGCTACAGAACTCCCTAGGAATACCTTCTAAAATGGTATCCGTTAAAGAAGCCAAGGAAATCGTACCCCATTTAAACAAAGATATTTTACTAGGGGCAGCCTTTTGTCAAAAGGATGGATTTTTAGATCCCTTTTTAACGACTGATGCATACTATAAAGCAGCCAAAAGACTAGGTGTCAAATTTTTGACATATACAGAAGTTCACGGTATCATTATTAATAATAACAAAATCGAAAAAGTCGTGACAGACAAGGGCGATATATGGACGGATAAAGTTGTCAATGCTGCTGGAGGATACTCTAAGAAGATATGTGATATGGTTGCGATTGACATACCTGTATACTCGGATAGGCATCAGATACTCGTAACAGAGCCGATAGAGCATGTACAGGGACCTATGGTCATTTCATTCTCCTTGAATCTTTACTGCCAGCAAAATCCAAAGGGACCATTTATCATGGGAAGGGGAGATGATAAAGAGCCTAGAGATCTTCGAATTACTTCAAGTTGGGAATTCTTAGAAGATATGGCTAAAACAATTAAAAATGTTTTGCCCCCTGTTGCTAATCTGAGGGTAGTGAGACAATGGGCGGGTTTATACAATATGACTCCTGACAAGCAACCTATTTATGGAAAAGTAGAAGAAATTGATGGGTTTTATCTAGCTGTAGGTTACAGCGGGCATGGATTTATGTTTGGACCGCTAACAGGTGTTATTATTGCGGAGATGATTTCAGGAGTTAAACCAACAGTTGATGTATCATTATTAGGACTAAATAGGTTTAAGGAAGGTAATTTAATCCTTGAGCCGTCAGTTGTTTAATGTTATAATGAATTTGAAATATCGTTTCAATTTTAAATAGTATACGGAGCCAGCTATACAAAAGTCAACCAAAATAATTAAATAGTCAAGAATACTTTGAATAGAATCATATGCGCAGAAACAAAGGAGTCAATGATTCAGAGACTCCGTAATCAATATATGGGCGTTGTTATAGAGCGTAGTCGAAGTCCTTGCCCGAATGGAGCAATGCAAAGATTGTGTTACACATATTCTTGGCAGCACAAAAGATGGCAGAGTTATGATGCTTGCCTTCTGAAATTTTCTTGAGGTACTTATCACGAAACTTATTGTTCTTGACGTTAGGATTGATTATGGCAACCTTTGTCGCGGTGTAAAGAGCCGATCGTAGATACTTTGATCCACGCTTTGATATGCCTACTTTTTTGGCTTTGAAAAGCCCAGATTCAAATATCGTAGGATCCATCCCGGCAAAAGCCACAAGAGCATGAGGTGAATGAAAACGTGTAACATCGCCTATTTCACCGATAATCAGACCTGCGACAATAGGACCTACACCAGGAACAGTCAGAATATTGGAGAAGTGAGTTTCAATGATATTTTCAATTTCCTGTTCAAAGTCATCCATCTGAGAAGCATAATGAACGATATCGGCCAAGGTATTCTTAAGAAGAAGCCTAGTGGTAGGTGAAGAAGATCCTATGGTAGATTTAGCAATAGATTTGATATAACAGGCAGCTTCGTAACGATCTCCCTTGATTCTGATAATGGAAACCAGCGTATTCAAGTGCATCTTGGCTATCCTA
>CAKMKB010000287.1:0-2580 GCA_927435965.1 uncultured Clostridia bacterium | reverse complement strand
ACGACGTTTTTTACAGATTACTCAAAAACGAATGCCGCATTCATGACGATATCAGCATCGGATCCGGAATTGATGAAAGATGTGAATCCTAAGAGAATTAGCCGACAGAATAAATCCATGAATAAAGCCTTAAAATTCTGGCGTTCAAGAATGATGAGCAATTTGAATGTTTGGTGTGTGGCTTCAATACCAACATTGGCTTGGGCAAAAAAAGTATTTCCATATGCAGAGAATGAAGAAGCAATGGAGTCACTTTGGAATGCAATCTTAAAATCCGTACGGGTTGACATGGATAATCCTATAGAAGCCTGGCATCAACATCAACAAGATCTGAACAACAGAACAAGTTTTTTGAACAATCATAATTTCAAATCGCTTCATTACAGCAATAAATTGGGCACCAATCTGACAATCGACTTGCCAGTTGGTCACACATGGTTTGGCGGAAGCGACAAAGGACCGGACGGTCAGATGTTTTTTGCAAACATGCCAACAGAAGAAGTCTTTACTGCTCCTCACATGCTTGGTGTCAATGGAAAGGTTTATAGTTCGATGCCACTTAATTATAACGGAAATCTGATTGAGAATTTCTGGTTTGAGTTCAAGGAGGGTGCTGTTGTCGATTTTGGAGCCAATAATGGGGTGGATGTTCTAAGAGAATTGTTGGAAACAGATGAGGGATCTAAAAGGTTGGGAGAAGTTGCCTTGGTACCACATGATTCACCAATATCCAACCAGGGAATATTGTTTTATAACACACTTTATGATGAAAACGCTTCATGCCATCTAGCATTAGGCAAAGCCTATCCAACCTGCCTAAAGGGCGGTGCGAATATGAGTTTAGACGAGCTTAAAAAGGCAGGGGTAAATGATTCACTGGTACACGTTGATTTTATGATAGGAACAAAGGATATGGAAATAGTTGGCGTGACTCAGAATGGGAGTCAAGTACAAGTATTTTCTAAAGGGAATTTTGTTATTGGAGGGACAGATTAGTGAGCACAATTGCATTTAATGTTACTATAACTCCTGAGGAAACTCTTAGAATTATTAAACAAAACCATTCAGCCAGTCTTGTCTATGATGAGTACATTGACTTAAACGACGGAAAAGGAATCGGAACGCTGGTATATGAGAAATATTTTATCCACAATAGCAATAGGGCAGCACTTACAGTTATCTGTGACAATGTTCAAGGTAGAACCGAAGTAAGGGCAATAGCAACCGGTGCATCACAAGGTATGTTTATTAGTTTTGACTGGGGAGCTTCAAATGAGTTTGCGAACTCTGTCCATCGAATATTGAAAGACTATATTATTGAGTATTGATTGGGAGATCTAAAAATGGAGAAATTTCGCATCGATAATATGGAGTTTATCATAAGGGAATCCACCAAAACTGACGCAAAGGCTTTGATTGATTATCTTGACAAGATAGCTGGAGAAACGGATTTTTTAACCTTTGGTGTTGGAGAAATGAAAATTTCACTGGAACAGGAAGAAATGTTTTTAGAAAACTCCTTAAATCAGCAAAATGCATTGATGGCATTAGTACTACACGATGACAACGTAATCGGTTGTGTCAGTTTGACTGGTGGGACAAAACCTAGGTTGAGACATGCTGGTGAGCTGGGAATCAGTATCCTTGAACCCTATTGGGGGAAAGGGATAGGTGAAAAGATGATTGATTATCTGGTGAACTGGAGCAAAAAAACTGGAGTCATAAGAAAAATCAATCTTAAAGTCCGTACCGATAATGTCAGGGGTCTGAATCTATACAAGAAAAAAGGATTTATTGTAGAGGGTACAGTTTGCAGAGACATGCTGATAGACGATAAGTTCTATGATTCAATAATGATGGGGATGCTGATTGATTAGTCAGCATTCTTTTCTTTTTCAAACTATGTCAATGTTGACATTTAGGGCAAACACCTTTGAAATAAACATTTTTATCATTTATCAAAAAATCATCTAGTTCGTCAGTTGTAATGCTATCAATATCAATGCTGAAATTATAGATCTCACCACATGACATACATTTAAAATGACCATGGTTATTGGTTAAGATGTCATATCTGGCTTCTGTGTCTTCAATACTTAGTAGTTTCACCAAATCGTTATTGATAAAAAGATCAAGAGTATTGTAGACTGTGGACTTAGATAGAGTTGGTATTTCAGGTATCAGAGCAAGAAAAATATCATCTGCTGTTGGGTGTGTATGATTGTTGTGGAGATACTCTAAAATCTTAATTCTTTGGTAAGATGGTCTGATGTCATTTTGTGCCAACAGGTTAGTCAAATCCTGAAACAGTGTATTCATGAGATTTCCTTCTTTCAAAAATATTTTGAAATAAAACTCAATAATAAGAGTAAATTTATAATAAGTACAATGTCATTTTAATATAAAGAGAAAAGGTTGTCAACGATTGCTGTTCTGCTGGGTTGCGTTAATTTACTGTAGGAAAAAGAAGAATAGACTGATCCCTCTTGTTAAGATAGGTTTACTGATTTTCATTTTAGCATATTTTAACGAGAAAGTGTGATGGTTTTTCCAACACCCTGCGTTTGTCATTGACAATGA
>CAKMKB010000286.1:0-6261 GCA_927435965.1 uncultured Clostridia bacterium | reverse complement strand
ATCTGAAATGTTCCATTATAATGGTGCCCTATTTCAAGCCATGTTCTGGCTGTTTCCAAAATCACTTCTGCGCCTTTTTCGACCATAAATGGCCAGTCGCCATTATTTCTGGGATACGGAAATTTATGTGCTGCCTGTATTGATGTTCAATCAACATCAGAGAGCTAGGGAATTATTGTCTTATAGATACCGGCTATTATCAGAAGCCAAAGATAGGGCTCTTGTGTTAGGACATCTGAAGGGAGCTGCTTACCCATGGAGAACCATATCTGGTATTGAGTGCTCAGGCTATTTCCCTGCTGGAACTGCCCAGTACCACATCAATGCCGATATTGCCTACGCATTCATACAATACCACTTATATACTGGCGACTGGCCATTTATGGTCGAAAAAGGCGCAGAAGTGATTTTGGAAACAGCCAGAACATGGCTTGAAATAGGGCACCATTATAATGGAACATTTCAGATTCACAATGTGACAGGACCTGACGAGTACACCGCAATCATCAATAATAACTATTATACAAACGCAATGGCTAAATATCATCTTTATTGGGCTAATAAAATATATAGGGAATTGTACAAGTTGGCTGATTCATCACAAAAATCATCAGCATTAGAGATGCTGCAAAGAATAAATTTTAAAGATGAAGAAGCACAAGCCATGGCACTGGCCTCGGAAAAAATGAGGCTGACGTTTGACAAGGAGTTAAACCTATATGCCCAAGATGATTCTTTTTTAAGCAAGCCAGTCTGGCCTTTCGAAAAGGAAGCCTTTTCAAAAAGACCCCTTCTACTACATTACCATCCTTTGACCATATATCGTCACCAGGTACTAAAGCAAGCGGATACAGTGCTTGCTCACTTTATGCTGGAAGATTATGCGGATATGGAACATATAAAGAATGCCTATGACTATTACGAAAAACTGACCACCCATGATTCGTCCTTATCAAGCTGTGCCTATGGCATCATGGCATCAAAATGCGGTATGAACGATAAAGCCTATGACTATTTCATAAAAACAATCAATCTGGACCTGGAAGATACGCACAAGAATACCAAGGACGGTCTACATATGGCCAATATAGCGGGAACAGCTCTAAGTGTGGTAGCGGGATTTGCAGGATTTCGCATTAAGGAAGAGGGTTTGTCATTTAAGCCAACATGTCCAAGTCGATGGACCGGTTACAAGTTTAAGCTTCATTATCAAGATAGATGGTTGGAGATTAGCGTTAACGGGTTCATGACGATTACAATGATTTCGGGCGATCCGATGCCAGTGCGAATAGAGAATAGAACATACCACCTTTCTCAAGAATTACCAATCAAGACCTTTGTAAAAACTTACAAGGGAGTTGTATTTGATTTAGATGGGGTTTTGACAGAGACTAGCAAGGCTCATTTTGAGGCGTGGTGTCGATTGGCTGAAAAACTGGGATATAGTCTATCACCGGATATAGAGGATCAAGTGAGAGGCATATCGAGGCTTGCATCGATGGAGATAGTTTTAAAAGCTGGAGGCATGGAGAAAAACTTCACAACCGATGAAAAAATCAAACTAGCTAATGAAAAAAACGACATGTACATCGATCTGATCAAGTCCTATGGTCCGGATGACTTGTCAGACGGAGCAGTAGAGTTATTGACATACTTCAAACAAAACGGATACAAGATAGCCCTGGCATCCGCCAGTAACAACGCACCATTTTTATTGAAAGCGATGGGAATTGACAGCTATTTTGATACAATAGCCGATCCTAAAACCATCAAAAAAGGTAAGCCAGCTCCGGATATTTTTCAAAAGGCCTGTGAACAATTGGAGCTTCAGCCCCATGAATGTATCGGAATAGAGGATGCTTATGCTGGGATAGAGAGCATCAAATCGGCAGGACTTTTTCCTATAGGAATAGGAAGCAAAGAGCTGTTGACCAACTGCGAACATGTCTTTCCAGACCTGAAAACATTTTATGATTTTATATTTGTTTCTGCAGATGATCAACAGAGTTCTCGGTATTAAGTATATTTAAAAGGAGAAGTAGAGATTATGAGAATAGAAAAAGTCGCTATAATAGGATTGGGATCTCTGGGCATTCTTTATGCACATCATTTTTTAAAAAGAATGGAAAAAGAGAATTTAAGAATTATTGCTGATAAAAAAAGAATAGAAAGATATAAAAGTGAAGGGATATATTGCAATGGAGAATATTGTGATTTCAACTATGTGGATTTTGAAGAAAAGAACGAACCAGTTGACTTAGCCATTTTCTCAGTTAAATTTGGTGGGCTTGATGATGCTATAAATATGATGCGAAATCAAATTGGCAAGGATACTATTATACTATCAACACTCAATGGCATAATAAGTGAAAAAGTAATCGGAAAAAAATATGGTGATGAGAGAATTGTCCACTGTGTCGCTCAGGGAATGGATGCGGCAAAGCTGGACAATGAGCTTATCTACAAGAACAAAGGTATTCTTTGTTTTGGCGATCTCGACTCAAAAACGCCAAGTAAAAAAGTCAAGGAAATCGCTGACTTTTTTGAACGAGTGGAGCTTCCCTATGAGATAGATAACAATATGGAAAAAAGAATGTGGGGAAAATTCATGCTCAATGTTGGTGTCAATCAAACAGTAGCCGTTTATGAAACCAATTACGAAGGCATACAAAAAGAAGGAGAAGCTAGACAGACTATGATTGCTGCCATGAGAGAAGTGATAGGTCTATCGAAAAAAGAGGGCAAGGATATTGGTGAAAATGATCTTGAGTACTGGCTGAAGATACTTGACACATTAAGCCCAGAAGGGACACCTTCTATGAGACAGGATATGATGGTCAATAGACATAGCGAGGTTGAGCTGTTTTCAGGAACAGTTATAGAACTGGGAAAAAAACACAATGTGAAAACACCTGTCAATGTAATGCTATATAAAAGGATAAAAGAAATGGAAGCAGAGTTCCATTAGTTATTTTTTACAACACCTCTGTTAATAGAACCTCTTGACAAAATAAATCAAGGGGTATATTATTAAATAAATAAATTGAATACAATTAAATTGCATAAAATATATAATATAAGGAGTTCAAAATGAAAATATATGATTATTCTGTAAAAAAAGTAGATGGAAGCGAAGTATCATTAAAGGATTATGAAGGAAAAGTTATGTTGGTAGTCAATACAGCAACAGGCTGTGGATTCACGCCTCAATATGATGGATTGGAAGATTTATATAAGAAGTATTCGGAACAAGGATTGGAGATTTTAGATTTCCCTTCTAATCAATTTTTTAATCAAGCCCCGGGTACCAACGAGGAAATCGCAAACTTCTGCAAGGTTAATTTTGGAACAACTTTTGAGACCTTTGCCAAGATAGATGTAAATGGTGATAATGCTCATCCGCTATATAAATATCTAAAAGAACATGCACCTAGGGATGCTGAAAACGCTGGAATGGTTAATTTTCTAATGAAGATGAAAGACAGATTCTCAGTCCATAAGCACGAAATCCAATGGAACTTTACAAAATTTCTTATAGATAGAGATGGTAATGTTGTTGGTAGATTTCCACCTACGGTCAAACCAGAGGAGTTGGAGCCTCATATCGAAAAAATCCTTAATTAAAGAAGGGGGTCTTTAAAATGACACACGAGCAACTAAAACTGGAAAACCAACTATGTTTTCCACTATATGCCAGTTCGAGATTGATAGTCAGATTATACACCCCAGTGCTGGAGCCATTGGGACTGACATATACCAAATACATAGTCATGCTGGCCCTATGGGAAAAAGACAACATCGGTCTCAAAGACCTTGGAGATATACTCTTTCTAGACTCAGGAACACTGACGCCATTGCTTAAGAAACTCGAGGTACAAGGACTGGTTTCCAGGGAAAGAAATCTCGAGGATGAAAGAAATATCAATATAAAATTGACGAAGCAGGGAATACAGCTAAAAGAAGCTGCAAAAAACATCCCAGAGAAAATCGGATCTTGTATCAATATGTCACCAGAAGACCTTAAAGAGCTGCATAGATTGCTCCATATCATACTCGAGAACAATAAAGAAAGCAAATGCCCTAATTAATAAACTATAAAAAAGCATACCTTAAACATTGATAATGATTATCAATTATGGTATGCTTATTATATAGTATTAAAGAAAGGGTGAGTAAAATGTTAAAGAAATATACCGTTCTATCAGTAGCCATAATCATGATGTTAGTCCTGTCAGCTTGTGCTCCTGATAACAATGGAGCTATGCAGGAATTGGAAAGCAATTTAAAAGCGCAACAAGCAAAGGTGGAAGAATTAGAGTCAACAATAGAAGAACATGAAAACACAATAATGACACTCACAGAAATCAACGAAAATAATTTAGCACAAATTTCAACATTGAATGCAACAATAGAAGAATTGCAGATACTGAGCTCATCACAGAGTAACACATTGCTCCAGGAAGCTTTGGAGGTTATGGAACTATTCAAGGATCAGGATGCTGCAGGATTAGATAGCAGAGTAAGCCCAACAAGAGGTGTCAGATTCTCGCCCTATCAGTTTGTCAAAGAGAATACTGATATCACATTCTATCCAGGCAATACAATACCTTCCATGTTTACCAATACAACAGTGTATGTATGGGGTGAGTATGATGGTTCTGGAGATGCAATAGCAGGAGAGTTTGCCTCATATTATCCTAGATTTGTCTATGATGTAGATTTTTTTAATCCAGAGATGATTGCCATCAACACCTTCCTAAGCTCGGGAAGCATGATTAACAATATAGAAGATGTCTATCCAAATGATCAGTATGTTGAATTCTATTTCTCTGGATTTGACCCTCAATATGCTGGTATGGACTGGAGAAGCTTGACACTGGTGTTTGAAGACGTTAATGGGACCTGGTATCTTGTAGGCGTTGTTCACGGAGAATGGACTACCTAAGAGTAAAATAAAATATTGAAATGGAGTTGATTGAATGAAGACAAACAATGAATACTATTCAGGATTTGAAATAGGGCCTATAAGGCCACCCAGCGAGGCTCAAAGCCTGCTTTTGAGAATCACCAGAAATTGTCCCTGGAACAAATGCAGGTTTTGTAGCTTGTACAAAAATGAGTCATTTAGCGTGCGACCAATAGAGCATGTCCTTCACGACATTGATACGTTAAAACGTTTCATTGATGAGTTAGATCAAGCTGAAAAAATCTCCTTATCAGAAAAAAGAATAATCATACAAAAGCTATATGAACAAGATTATCTGGCTTGTCAGTCTGCAGAAATGTGGCGTATGAATGGTAAAGAATCTGTTTTTTTGCAGGATGCCAATAGCATGGTTATAAAGGCAGACGATATGGTGACTATTTTAAATGCCTTGAGAGAGAAGTTTCCAGACATAGAAAGAATTACAACCTACGCCAGATCCCATACAATTGCACGAATTAAAGATGAAGACCTGAAGAGAATTGCTGATGCGGGTCTGAACAGGATTCATATTGGGATGGAGTCAGCTTGTGATCAAATACTTGATCTTGTAGAAAAGGGCGTCGATAAAGCAACACATATCACAGCAGGGAAGAAAGTTAAAAAAGCTGGTATCGAGTTATCTGAGTATTTCATGCCCGGTCTTGGAGGAAACGAAAACTGGCGTGAAAATGCCATTGATACAGCTGATGCTGTAAATCAGATTAATCCTGATTTCATAAGAATCAGAACATTGGCAGTACCAGACAACAGCCTCTTAAGTGAAGACTATAAAAAGGGTATCTTCACCAGAGTCAATGACGAAAGGGCTGTAGAGGAACTACTCCTATTTGTCAATGAATTGAAAGATATAAACAGCACTATAAAGAGTGATCATATTTTAAATCTGATTCCTGAGTTCGAGGGCAAGCTGCCTGAAGACAAACCCAAAATGATTGAAGCACTGGAATGGTTTTTGAATCTCGACCAATCCGAGAGAAACATATTCAAGATAGGCAGAAGAACCGGTATCATGAATAGCATCAGACACCTGGACATAGATTCTAAAAGAACGCGTGTTATCGAGCTGATAAATAGCAATAACATCACCAATGAAAATATCGATACTGTAGTTGAAGAATTAATGAAAAATTTTATTTGATTGATTGAATTTTCCTACAAAACGATCGGATATGTTATATAATATAAAGGTAGTGTAAAGTAACGTATGAAAAAAAAGGTCAAGGGAAGTGACTAGACAAATCCTGAAAATTCAAGCAGCTGACGTCGCCCTTGAC
>CAKMKB010000285.1:0-25540 GCA_927435965.1 uncultured Clostridia bacterium | reverse complement strand
TCTTGATTTCTACAAGCTGTAGATAAAATAAGCGATGCGCATAGTATAAGTAATATTATTTTTTTCATAAAATCCTCCAGAATTTTGTTAACTTTGAAATCAATCCCATTATACTACAGACAATTCAATAAATCATCCGATAGCGAAATTTATAATCATTATTTAATCGATTTTTAAGAATTGATCAACAGGGTTCTTGGGTTCAGGTGGTGTTTCAAACGCCATCTGAACCTTAGAAACCGTTATCCAGGGACTCTACAGTGCTTATCTCCCACTTTTAGAAGTGGGAGTCTTAGCACTGTTAGTCATCGGACAAAATCTTCACAAAATTAATTAGGGTTTAATAAAAGACTGAAATTTGATATAATATCAGATGGATTCAGTATTCAATATGATATAAGAAATTTATAGGAGAAGTGAAATGGAAAAACAAATCAAATCATTTATAAGAGTGAGAATGAGTGCACACGATGCGCATTATGGAGGACACCTGGTGGATGGCGCCAGGATGCTCAACTTGTTTGGAGACATAGCTACAGAGTTATTGATCATCAATGATGGAGATGAGGGCTTATTTGTGGCTTACGACAATGTTGAATTTACAGCACCGGTCTATGCAGGAGAGTATATTGAAGCAGAGGGCTGGATTACCAAAACCGGCAACACCTCAAGAAAAATGGAGTTTGTGGCTAGAAAGGTCATCGTTCCCAGAACGGACATCAGTGAATCGGCTTGTGATATTCTGGAAGAGCCAATCATCGTATGTAAGGCAAGTGGCACCTGCGTTGTCACTAAGGAAAACCAAAGAAAAGGATAAAGCATAAATTAAGAAAATATTAATTGTAATTTGTTAAGATATATACTATTATTGACATGGTAAAGGTGGAGGTAAAATGAAACAATTTGTAAAGATCTTTTCCATCGCGATGGTCATATTTATGGTAATCGCCGGTGTTCAAGTGTATAGTATATATCAAAGCATTTTAGGATACAATAATCGGGTTCCTTCATATGATGAGAATTGGCTGACTGATTATAAGAATGATCTGGTTACTCTAGAATCATACGAGGCTTACATATCAGGGGGCAATCGAATCAATATTCTGATTGTGGGTTTGGAAGATGTAAGAACAGATACAATCATTTTAGCCAGTTATAATATCAAAAGCAAAAAACTGGATATGATTTCTATTCCCAGAGACACCTACTATTACAAAGAAGGCTTCAGGAGTGGTTATACATACGTGGCAAACTATAAAATCAATGCAGTATATAGTGGTGACGGGATAGAAGGATTAATAAGAGCCGTTGAGGATATTGTTAATATTCCTATACATCATTATGTCACTGTGACCATGACCGGTGCTGCCAAAACTGTAGATGCCATGGGTGGTGTTGAGTTCGACGTGCCCTTTGATATGGTGTATGACGACATCTATGATAGTCCACCATTGCATATCAATCTAAAAGCCGGAACACAGGTGCTAGATGGTGAGAATGCAGTTGACTTTTTGAGATTCAGAAAGAATAATGATGGGACCATTTCTTATGGCGATATCCAAAGAATCGAGCAGCAGCAGAAATTCTTGGCAGCGGCCACAAAGCAGGCATTTGGTATAAGATTCCCATTGGTGGTAAAGGAAGTGTTTGATGCCATGGAAACGGATGTTAAATTATCTGAAGCGCTAACATATGCAACATCAACCCTTGGGATGAAAACAGAGGATGTCAGTTTCTACACATTACCTGGAGATGCTGAGTATATGCAAGGCGTGTCGTTTTACATGATGAATGGAATGGAGATTCAAAAAATCATATATGAGATATACAACATTCCATTTGAAAAGGCAGGCAACAACTAATAAGCACTGTTAGTCATCGGATAAACCCAGAACTTGGGTTTATTTTTTTTATCATGTGATATATAATGATTTTACACATAATTTACATAACAATCCCCAATTTTGGCGTAATTCGTTATACAATAAGATAAGATAAGAGTAAGATGAGATAGGATGGTGTGAGATGAACAGTGTGAAAATAGGATCAATTATATATATAGGATCTACAGAAATCACCGTAACCATCAAGCAGATCAAAAAAAACGGACTTCAGATGGTAGAAAAAGCCAGTCATAGCATAGCAATAGGTAAAGAAGCCTTTGAAACTGGAAAGATATCTGCTGACAAGGTTGATCGAATTGTCGAGATTGTATCCAATTTCAAGCAGCTTTCTTTAGAGTACGGTGCTGAGAGGATTGCACTATTTGCGTCAACAGCCATAAGAGAATCAGACAACAAGTATTATATCCGAGACAGACTCTACCAGGAAACAGGCATTGTTCTGGAAATCATTAGCGACTCGGAATTAAAGAACATCATTTTCATGTCCAATCTTAAAGTCTTAAAGGATGCGGATTATCTCAAGAACAACGCTATCATAACCTTCATAGGGAGTGGCAATCTGGGGATAGCCTTCTATGAAGACATGTCGATTAATTTTTTGCAAAATATAATGATTGGCACCATTAAGCTCTATGAGATAGCTAAAAATGCCGATAAGTACTCTGACAAGATGAACATTATGGTTAAGGAACAACTCTACACTTATTTCAATTTTCTACCCACATTTCTACCTAAAAGCAATATCAAAGATTTTATCGTTACAGGCAGGACACTTGATACTCTCAAAGCATTATGTAATGCAGAAGACAAGGGTGAGATCAGCTTCATATCAAAACCCGGGCTTGAGAGTTTTTACAACGAAATCGTTGCATTGAACGCAGACAGCATTGCTATCAAATACAATCTTAATAGGGAATTTGCCAATGAGTTGGTTATCGCAACCATTGTAATTGAAAACCTGCTAGAAATGACAGAAGCCGAAACAATAGCAGTACCAAATATCTTCTTTTTCGACATCATTTTTTATGAAATGATGCTGCCAAAGCAATATGAGGAAATAAGAACCCTGTTTTATAGCTATGCCATTGAATCATCCAGAAAATTGGCACAGATGTATAAGTCATACGGTAAGCACATCGAATTTGTTGAAGAAATGGCAAGTGCCATACTGAAAAAGCTTTCCAAAAACAACCGATTTAAGGAAAAAGAAGTTATATATCTAAAAATAGCAGTTATATTACACAATATTGGAAAATATATAAACCCAGACAAGCATTATTTGCATTCAAGCTATATTCTACAAAAAACAGATATCATCGGTTTGAGTGAACAAGACAGAAAACTGATATCTCTAATTGTCAAATATCAATCCTATTTACTACCTACTGAAAAGGATGAAGAATATGCACAATTGAGTGCTGTGGAAAAAATTTCTGTGTCAAAGCTGTCAGCTGTACTTAGATTGGCAGATGCATTGGATAAAAACTACAGCCAGAAATTTAAAAACATCAATATAAAACAGCAAAAGGGATTGCTGATAGTCGAGGTTGAAAGCAAGACCAATACCTATATCGAACAAATCAAATTCAACGAATATTGCGATTTTTTCAAAGAGGTGTTTGGAATCGAAGTGAAATTAGTGATAAAGAGGGGAATATAATCCATGGATCACAATCAAGATCAGAAATATATCAACAGGGAGCTCAGTTGGCTAATGTTTAACGACAGAGTCTTGGAAGAGGCCTACGACAAAGATAGCAAGGTGTTTACAAGACTGAAGTTTCTAGCGATTACAGCCTCCAACCTAGATGAGTTTTTCATGGTAAGGGTTGCAGGCCTCAAGCAGCAGATGGCTGCAAAGTACAGGAAAAAAGATATATCCGGAAAAACCCCGGAAGAGCAATTGAATGCCATCTATTCGGAAACTCAATTGATGATGAAAAAGATATATAGCTGCTTGAATAAATCATTGATGCCGAAAATGGAGGAGTCTGGAATCCGATTCAAAAGATATAATGAGTTGGATGAGAGACAAATTGTTTATGCACGTGATTTCTTTGATGAGTTTTGTTTTCCAGCCCTCACGCCTCTGGCTATAGACGCAGGTAGACCTTTTCCTTTGCTGCAGACAAAAGGCATCAACATAGGCATAATGTTAAGATCAGCAGATGAAGAGGAGCTTTATGCTGTTGTAAAAGTACCGACTGTGCTGCCAAGATTTGTAGAGATTCGAAGCGAAGAAAGCACAACAGAATATATCTTTCTGGAAGAAGTAATACTAAATAATCTGGAGAAGCTGTTTATTGGCTATGAAATCATGGAAAAATCGATTTTTAGAATTACAAGAGACGCTGATCTCGAGATCGATGGGGACGATGTAGAGGACTTGTTGTTGCAAATTGAAAAGAACATTAAAAAAAGAAAGTGGGGCGCTGCTGTCAGGCTTGAGATACAGAGCAAGGGCGACAAGAAAATCAGAAAATTTATCAAGAAAAAGCTGGAAGTGAAGGACGAGGAGACCTATGAAATAAATGGACCTCTGGATCCAACCTGCTGGTTTGAATTTATAGAAAACAAGAAATTTGCTCACTTGCTGGATATGCTTCCCAATCCTCAGGACTCCATAGATTTCTTCGGGGAGGAGGACTTGTTTGAAGCCATAAAAGAAAGGGACAGATTGTTGCATCATCCATATGAATCCTTTTACAAGGTGTTGGATTTTGTGGAAAGGGCTGTTGAAGACCCCAAGGTTCTGGCAATCAAACAGACATTGTACAGGGTCAGTAACAACTCACCTATCATATCGAAGCTTATTAGAGCAGCCGAAAATGGAAAACAGGTCACCGTAGTGGTGGAGCTGAAGGCCAGATTTGAAGAGGAAAAAAATATCCTGTGGGCAAGAAAACTGGAACAAGCAGGTTGTCATGTGGTATATGGGTTGCCAGGGCTTAAGATTCATAGCAAGGCATTGCTGATTGTCAGAAGGGAAGAAGATGGCATCCATCGCTACGTACACCTATCAACAGGCAATTATAATGACACAACTGCCACACTGTATGAAGACATTGGCTTATTTACCTGCAGAGAGGATATTTGCATCGATATATCCAATATGTTCAATATGATTACCGGTTACACAAAAGCGTTGCATTATAAAAAAATATTTGTTGCTCCAGGTAATCTGCGTACCGGATTTGAGTATTATATTGACAGAGAAATCAGAAATGTAAGAGCGGGTGGTGAGGGACATATCATAGCCAAGCTAAACTCTCTCATAGATCAAGATATTATTGACAAGCTATATGAGGCATCACAAGAAGGTGTGAAAATCGAACTGATTATCAGAGGCATGTGTGGATTGAGATCTCAAGTGAAGGGTCTCAGCGAGAATATTACCGTCAGAAGCATCGTCGGAACATTTCTGGAACACAGCCGCATTTATTATTTCTATAACGGTGGAGATGATGATCTTTTCCTATCCAGTGCGGACTGGATGGAGAGAAATCTCGACAGAAGAATAGAAATTCTTTTTCCAGTGGAAGAGCATCTGCTTAAAGAAAGACTTCTGGATTTTTTGGATATACTACTGGCAGACACCGAAAAAACAAGGATACAATTGGAAGATGGAACGTACAAGGATCTGGACCGAAGAGGCAAAGAACCTGTCAATGCTCAGGTGTTGATGCATCAAAAAGCAACAGAAGCTATTAAAAAAGCCAAAAAGGATATGATGGGACTATGAAATACGGAATAATAGATATAGGATCAAATACATTTAGATTGATCATTGCAGAAATCAAGAACGACTCTTACTTTATCGTTGACGGCTTTAAGGAAAGCGTGAGACTTTCAGAGGGATTGGACAGCAACAGTATGCTGAATGAGGAAAAAATGACCTATGGGTTGAAAACACTGAAAATGCTTGTTAATTACTGTAGGCAAAGCGGGTGTGAAGAAATCAGGGTTGTCGGTACAGCAGCATTAAGAAAGGCTAATAATAGAGACGTCTTTATACAGAGTGCTAAACAGGATATCGATATAACAGTCGAGTTGCTGCCTGGAGAAATGGAGGCCGAATACGATTACGTGGGATCCATCAACTCCATCAGTTTGGATGACTACCTGTTTATGGATATAGGTGGTGGTTCAACAGAACTCGGACTGGTTTTAGACAGACAATTGACAGAGAGCATCAGCTTACCTTTCGGTGCTGTAGATCTGGCTGAAAAGTATAACCTGAAAGATAAACCGGATGACAAAGACATCAAAAAGCTTGAGAAGTATCTAACTGAGCAGTACAAGAGCCTTGATTGGCTGAAAGAAGCAAAAAAACTGCCGCTTGTAGGGATAGGCGGAACAATCAGGGAGATTGGAAAGATTCAAAAGAGAAAAGCGGACTATCCGCTAAGTGCTATACACAACTATCTCATCAAACCACAGGAATTGGACGATATTTATAAAGCCGTGTCAAGTGTAAGCTTTAAGGAAAGATGTGGCATAAATGGACTGGGAAAAGACAGAGCTGACATATTCGTAGGCGCATGTGGTGCAGTAAGGCAGCTCGTGGATTATATAAACAGTGATAGCCTTATTATCAGCAGAGATGGTCTAAGAGAGGGTCTTCTATATGAAAAGATGGGTCACGGTATTGGAAATGTGACAGCGAATCCCTTAGAGCTATCGGTAGAAAATATGTTGAAGGTATATAACATCGATCACGGCCATGCCTCACAGGTGTTGTTTTTGTTTCGCAAGCTGTTTGAGGAGCTTAGAGAGATTCATCAGATCAAAGAGGATGTGGATGAAATCATATATACAGCCAGTATGCTCCATGACGTTGGTAAGCTTCTGGACTATAAGAATCACCATGAACACACATTCTACATTATGCTCAATTCATTGCTCAGCGGTATAAGTCACAAAAAACAGCTGATGGCGGCTATAATAGCAGGCAACCATACCGATAGCAAGCTGAAAATCAGTCTCGATATGTACACTAAGCTATTGACAAAGGAAGAGCTTCAGGTTGTAGACAAGCTTAGTATACTTATGAAGCTTGCAGAAGGACTGGACAGAGGATTGACATCGAAGGTTAAAGATATTATGTGCAGGTGTGTGGATAAATATGTCATTATCAAAACTATCAATTATAACGATATTTCTTTGGAGATTGCCTATTTGAGGACCCTGGAGAACGACTTCGAAAACGCCTTCAAGCTCAAGATGATTATAGTTTGATTTTTATCGCTTAATCAAAAAACAAAAGGGACGGTTCCTTTTGTTTTTTGATGCTTAATAATAAGTTAAGATATGACTGATATACTTGTTTTACTTGAAAAACAAAACGAAAAAAGTTATAGTCTATATATTGCAATAGAAAGAAAGGAGCAAACATATGCTACAAAGTCTTTTACCTAAACTCCTTATCATACCGGCTATCCTCATAGGCATATCCATCCATGAATACGGACATGCACTGGCTGCGGTAAAGCTGGGAGATGATACACCACTGTATCAGGGAAGGTTGACCCTGAATCCGATAAAGCATCTTGATCCTATGGGATTTTTATTTTTGATGATTGTTGGGTTTGGATGGGCCAAGCCAGTCATGATTAATCCCAAAAATTTTAAGAATCCAAGAAGAGATGATATAATCGTATCCTTGGCAGGCGTCACTATGAATCTTCTGACAGCTATTGCCTTTACACTAGTCATCAAATTTGTGGTTAATAATTTTTATAGCTTTCTTATCACTGAAGCAGGTCAGTATACCATAACAATGCTATATGCTGTAGTACAAATAAACATCGTCCTGATGATATTCAACCTGATGCCTATACCACCACTGGATGGCCATCACATTGCCCAAAGTATAGGTGGGTGGAGAGTCTATAATTTCTTCAGACAGTACGAACAGATTATCAGAATAGGACTGATTCTGCTATTGGTAACAGGCTATATCGGGAGGATTATCGGACCTCCGGTCTATGGTATCACCAATTTCTTGTTTACGATATTTAATGTTTTTTAGTTGGGATACCATCAACAGGGTTCTTGGTCTAGACACCTTACAGGTCTAGACTTTTTTTCTTGATTTTTTCTCATTTAGTGGTTGAACAGTCTGAGAAATTGTGATATATTTTTTAAGATGTTAAAATAAAAGACAATTGTACACAAAATAAAAACAATTAATAGGTTTTTTCAAATTGGAGGGAATATGGAAACAGTCAAGATAGGTATTTTAGGAATGGGGACGGTAGCATCTGGATTGATCAATATAATGACGTCGAATCAGGACATAATCCAGCAAAAAACAAGCAATACTTTTGAGATAGTAAAAGTATTAGTCAAAAATTTGAACAAAAAAAGAGACGTAGATCTAGATCAAGCTAAATTCACTACAGATGCCCATGAAATAATTGGTAATGAAAATGTAGATATTGTAGTTGAATTGATTGGAGGCATTCACCCCGCCTTTGAATATGTGAGAGACGCCTTGATGAACAAAAAACATGTAGTGACAGCCAATAAGGCCCTAATAGCTACACATGGAGAGGAATTGGAGAACATTGCAAGAGATTATGGCGTAAGATTAATGTATGAAGCCAGCGTGGGCGGCGGAATACCAATCATCAACACAATGACAAATAATCTTTCTGTCAATGATTTTACAGAAATATCCGGTATTGTAAACGGTACTACCAATTACATCCTGACACAGATGACAGAAAGAGGTCTTGAGTTCGATCAAGCTGTAAAGGAAGCTCAAGAAATGGGGTTTGCAGAGGCTGATCCATCCTCGGATGTTGAAGGCGACGATGCTGCCTATAAAATAGCGATTCTTTCTTACATTGGATTCGGACAGAGGATTAGCCTGAACGATATACCAAAGGAAGGTATAACACATATCTCCAGAGAAGATATCAAATACGCCGATGAGCTTGGTTATGTTATAAAACTCATTGCATCATCACAAAAAAGAGATAATGAGATAGAATTGAGAGTTCATCCAACTTTTATTCCCAAAACACACCCTCTAGCAACAGTGAAAAATGAATTCAATGCAGTTCTCTTGAAAGGCAACGCTGTCGGTGAAGTGATGCTCTATGGCAAGGGAGCTGGTTCTATGACTACAGGAAGCGCTGTTTTGGAAGATATTATAGCGATTGTCAAAGAAAAATCGACTCAATCACAGCAACTACTTAAACCCTCATCAAAAAAATATAAGATTGTCAACAAAGGCTACAGCCAATACTATATACGTATGGATGTTGTCGATAAGCCCGGTGTATTGGGTTACATATCCAATATTTTTGGGAAAAACAACATTAGCCTAGCATCTGTGGTACAGAGATACAAGCATGATTTGGTGGCTCCTTTGGTTTTTATCACCCATGAAGTGGAAAGAAAGAATATTGATGATGCATTGCAGGAAGTCAGGGCATATAGCAATGTTTTAAAGATTGCCAGTATTATAACGGTTGAAAAACAACTTATATGAAGAGTATAATGGATTCAGAGATTAAAAATACCTAAAACTAAGAGGTGGCTATGATTAGCAAAAGAATCAAAAATATGACCCCATCAGCAACGCTAGAGCAGTCCGCTAAAATTGCGGAATTAAAAAAACAAGGTGTTCAAATCATTGGATTCAATGTTGGTGAGCCTGACTACAACACACCCAATAACATCATCAAAAAAGCAGAAGAGGCATATCATCTAGGTTTGACCAGGTATACACCAGCAGCTGGCATGATAGAGCTTAGAGAAGAGATTTGTAGAAAATTCAAAAAAGACTATGGTTTGGATTATACACCAAAAGATGTTGTTGTCTCATCGGGTGCCAAGCAATCCCTGACGAATGTCTTTATGGCTATAGTGGATCCCGGTGAAGAAGTCATCGTACCCACACCTTGCTGGGTCAGCTATGTCGAAATGATTAAGCTAGCTGAAGGCATTCCTGTTTTGGTTTCGTTGGAGGAAAAGGACGGATTTAGACTGGATGTGGACAAGATAAGAGAAAGCATCACAGAGAAGACAAAAGCCATTATCATCAATTCACCCAGCAATCCGACAGGAGCTGTTTACAGCGAGAAAGATCTCAGACAACTTGGCCAACTAGCGATTGAGCATGACTTCTATATTATTTCAGATGAAATATACGAAAAGCTGATATATGATGGGGAGCAGAATACTTGTGTAGCTGCCCTATCACCTGGAATCAAAGAAAAAACCATAACCATCAATGGTGTGTCCAAGGCTTATGCTATGACGGGCTGGAGAATTGGATATGCTGTTGGTCCGACACAAATCATCAAAGCGATGACTGATTATCAGGGTAATACGACCACAAGCCCCAATACACCGGCACAGTATGCCTCTATCGAAGCGCTGGCAAACTCCGATGAGTCCGTAGAAACCATGAGACTCGAGTTTGATAAAAGAAGGCAATACATAATCAATAGAATTAATACTATGGAGAATATCCATTGCAGCACACCAAAGGGTGCTTTTTATGTCATGCCAAATGTAAAATATTACTATGGCAAAAAATACAAAGATTTCACAGTCAACAACTCCCTTGACATGGCAAACTATCTTTTGGAGGAAGCTAAAATCGCAGTTGTTACCGGTGCCGCTTTTGAAGCCCCTGAAAATATTCGCATCTCGTACTCCAATTCTATGGAAAATATCATAGAAGGAATGAATCGTTTAGAAGAGGCACTAAAGAAACTTGAATAGTTTGCATAATAAACAGGGTTCTTGGGTTCAGGTGGTGTTTGAAACGCCATCTGAACCTTAGAAACCGTTATCCAGGGACTCTACAGTGCTTATCTCCCACCACTTATAGAAGTGGGAGTCTTAGCACTGTTAGTCATCGGATAAATCTACAAGCACATGGGAAGTTGCAAAAAAATAAACAGCATGTCCAATGGAATGCTGTTGATTGCAATATTCTCCTTTCCATCGGGAGGCCTGACCGTTTCCAATCAAACCCTATCGGCACAGAAACCACGTGGAAACCACAGAGGTTAGAATGCTCGGAGATCTATTTAATTTAAATTTATTTTAACACGGTTTATCTTCCATGTAAATGTTGTTTTTGAAAAACCTTAATAACGACCACAAACCTAAAGGAATTAAAAAGATATTGTAACAGTTCTACAATTTTCCTTTCAACACAAATAACACCAAAACTATTAGAGACACCGTAAACGCCGCTGTTATAAACCCTATAGTTGTATGAAATCTTATTGAGCTTGCCTCAACAACTTGATTCGATTTTATCCATAACCCGCAGATCATGGTAGAAAAAATCAAAAGTATAGTAGCAGCAGACATAGTATTAATTAATATTTTCATTAGTAAATTTCCTCGCTTTTTTTGTTTTTTAATCTTTTAATCCAAGTGTATTTAAATGCTTGTCTATGATATCTGGGATACTTATCAAATCCGTATCCATATAAGTCTTAAAACCGGCATCTTTAAGAAAAATGAACTGTAAAGGAGCCACAATAACAATTGAAAGCCACTTTAATGATTCATCTGATTCCATCGGACGAATTTCTCTGAGAATACTCAAAATATGATTTGGTGTCAAAATACTATCACTAAGAATTTCCTGTCGTATCATGATTTTGCTAAAAGTTTCATGTCTTATCACTATATCAGACATGTCTAGGAGAAACTTACGAAGCCTTGCCTTTGGTGGTAAACTCATATCCATTAAGAGTAAGTTCTCCTTGGTTGCTACTCTGTCAATCACTTGATTCGTAGCAATTAGCAATAGTTCATCTTTCGATCCAAAATGATAGTTAATGAGCCCTACGGAGACATTTGCCTTAAGTGCGATTTTCCTTATGGTTATTACATCTGTATCAAATCCGCTTTCAATCATATCAATAGTCGTCTTTAATATGTGTTCTTTCACAGCTGAAGTGTTTGTCATCTTTCCTCCATATTTTAAAATTTGAACATGTTCAAATACATCTTACAGCTATTATTCATAAAATTCAACAATAATAAGTTCAAATCGAAACGTTCTAATATCAGGGGTTGCGGGCTGTTGTTCAACCAGTATCCATAAAGAATGGTAGTATCAATCTTAAAAGCAAATAAAAAATCACCCAATCATTCTAATAAACATGATGGGTGATTTTATTTCAACTGTTGTTATGTATAAAAGATCGTTAATAATGTATTGAGCAAATGTTCATATTCAATTCTTCACTTTGATATTTTGGACAAAATCCGCATTCATTAGCTCAATACCCTTATGAGTTTCAAGTTCAATCCAGTTTTCCTTTACATCTATAATTTTCCCACTGGTGGTACTTCCATAGGATCCCGTAGTGATTTTACATACCTTACCAATGAATTTCCTAATCAATTCATGATTCAATGTTTGCAGCCTCCTTTTTTTCATCATTTTTCGTGCAGCCTGTGCCTGCATTTGACTCTGCTGGGGAATAATGACAAACAACAGAATAAAAATAGGCAAATAGATGGCAATCCATGTTGCTGGGTTCATAAAACCCCTCCTTTAAAGCTACAAACTACTGTGGTTTTGTAAAAAAGATTGAATAAAATATATTACTCAAACGTTGAAAATTCGTTATTGCAAAAAAATGCATAAGCTTCAAAGATTGAAAAAAAATGTTACAGAATTTAAACATTTGTTCGATTAACTTTGTAAATGTTTGAACAAAATCGACTATATGTTTTACTTACCCCATAATCATCATTGTGGTATCAATAAACAGACGGGTAAAAAATCCATAAAACTGCAGTTATCCTAACCATAAACACATTAAGTTGGCATTACTATTTTTAAGTTTTTATGAGTAAAAATGAATATATCAGATTATTCTAACAAGATTTTTATAATTCTCATGTCCATATGAATCCCTCCATCCTGAGACTTTTAAAGTGTTTGCAACACTTGTGTTTACTTTAAAAGTGTTGCATGATGTCCTATTGTCTCACGTTCTCAGTTGGGATTAAATACATCTTTTATTGTGCGCTTACGGCTGTTCCTTATAGAAAAATAGGGCGGTACTTTAAATTCAAAATATCAGAAGTTGACGCCTGCGTAATGATAGACAGAAATGCAGAATTAGAATACACGCAAAAAACACCACTCAAAGTTTTTAAGCCTCGAAGGGTGTTTTTTGTTTTTACCTCAGCATTTTAAGTATCGTGATTAGTTACCAAGTTCAAGGTCTGCTGGTGGGTTGTTTTGTGTAAGTTATTAGCTTAATAGTACCAGTTGTCGGTGCTAATCCTACTGCTGTTATGACAATTGTTAACGTATGTTGCATTCCTTAACTTTCGTTAAAGATTAGGGTTAGTTCTACTGATTGTACAACGTAATCACCGCTTTCTACTGATGTATCAATTGTGTAGTTACCAAATTCATCTAATGTTGCTGTAACTACTATACCAGGTAGAATATTACTCCCTCCTTGAAAATCTGTTACAGTTCCGCTTATGGTGTAGGTCATGTAACTACATTAACTGCTATAGTCCTACTATCTGTTACTCGCGCTACAGTTACAGTCAATGTGTGTTCCCCTGCAGATGTTAAAGTAATTGGTACTGTTGTAGCACCATCAGTAAAACTTCTGTTGCTATTATAAACTTCTCCATCCAGATTGCTGGTGACTGTTACGTTTATACTTCCATGATTTAAAGTTTGTCCTAATATTTGTTTCGTATCAGTAATATTTAGGCTGAATTCTTGGCTTGGAGTTTTATCACCTTCCACAGCTAATGCAACTGTAAATTCAGATAGATCATCCTCCGTACCAATAACAAGTGCCTCTGATGGCTCCGAGGTATCTCCATGCCAATATCCCGCTCCCGTATTTGCATTAGCTCGAACAGTCACTGTATAACTTCCAAGACCATTAGTATTTATGGCGTTTGTTAAGTCATAGCTCTGGGCACCAGTATCCTGAGGGAAACCAACTTTATGAACTCCATCCTTATAAACCAAAACTGCATACTCCAATGCATCATCAATATCCACCCAAGTTATCACAGATCCATCCCACACAGGTTTTTCTACTTGTGCAAGTTTTATAGTTGTTGCAACTGTTATATCACCTGTTATTATGAAGGTATGTTGATTTTTAGGTTCTGCTATTAAGTCTACTTTTCTGTTGACTCCGCCAACAGTAAAGGTGTTTACTTCTTGACCTACTTCTGGTGTAACTGTTATTGTAACAGATGTACCATCCGTAATTTGTCCTGGTGCTGGGTCGCTTGTAGTTTTAGGTCCTGTTAAAGTTAAAGTAAAGTTTTGTGGCTCTACCGTTACTGTACCAGTTTGATTTATTGTTGCTACTTCACTTACTGGTAAGGTTTCCGGTGATACTGTTCCTGTTACTGCTTGTACTCCTGCTACAGTTCCATCATAAGCTTCATCAAAAGCCCATACGATTGTGATTGCTTCATATGTGCCCTCGCTTACTTTAGCAAACCCTGCTGTTGACAAACCTGCTAATGCAGTCACTTGATCTGTTCCGTAAGCTACGCTGTCTGCTGTAACCAGCGGTGTGTCCGCACCATCTAGGAAGTATCCTTCGATGCTTAACGGTGCTGGTTCTATCGTTACTGTACCAGTTTGATTTATTGTTGCTACTTCACTAACTGGTAAGTTTTCCGGTGATACTGTTCCTGTTACTGCTTTTTCTCCTGCTACAGTTCCATCATAAGCTTCATCAAATGCCCATACGATTGTGATTGCTTCATATGTACCATCGCTTACTTTAGCAAAGCCTGCTGTCGACAAACCTGCTAATGCAGTCGCTTGATCTGTTCCGTAAGCTACGCTGTCTGCTGTTACCAGCGGTGTGTCTGCACCATCTAGGAAGTATCCTTCGATGCTTAACGGCGCTGGTTCTACAATCACATCTACAGTCGCTTTGTGATCTGCTGTGTTAGCAATACCTTCTACTAGGTCTATAGTTCCTTTAAACACATAAGTTCCGGCTGTGTTACCATTATAGGCTGGAGTTCCGCCATCCCAGACTACTGCTAAGGCTTGTGTTATCGAACCATCTAATGTAACTTCTACTGTTGCTGGTAATGATACTCCACCAAGTGCTGTACCATACGCTACACTGATGTCTGAAATTGATGTTACTGCAGTAATCTCTTTTGGTGCTTCAATTTCAACTCGCCTGATAACACTACCATCATCACCATCACTGTAGTAGGCATAGAACGTTCCGTATAAGTTGACGATAGATACGGCGTTACCTGCAACTGTAATATCATTGAAGGTAGTTGGTTCACCATTATAATAAACTCTTAAGCTATTACCGTCTTTATTGCCAACTACAATGTTCTCGCTAACTACATCCAGTGAATAGGCAGAGCTTGCTGCTAATACAATCTTGTCTATAGGATCGCCTATTGTGCCAATAGTATTAATACTCATTTCAGAGACTTTTATACTAGTACCGTTCCTATATAGAGCATATAGCTTACCATCAGCAACCTTAATGTCATAGATGTCAAATCTGTTTGTATTTGAACCTACATATCCCAAATCCTTAGAATTGTTACCGACAACCGTTAGCCCTCTATCATGGTAGACGCCCATACCATGATCATAAGTTCTCCATTGATAAAAGATATAGCGGTTGTTGTTTTCATCTGATGCTAGCTTTGGTGGTTTTTCAGCTGGATATTGGCCCTGTTTCCAGCTAGAATCATATTGACCACTATAAAGAAGCTGTTTCGTGAATACGTCACCATCTTTATATGCATACATTACATCAGGTTGATTTGTAGTACCTGCTGTATCTCCCATTGAATCAACATACACAATACGTGGATTATTAGTTGTATCTATTGAAATATCTGGCCAGTAGCATACTCCACCATGGTTTGATTCTATCAGCGTAGCATCCGACCATACAACACCGTCATACATCTTGTAACCAATTTTACCTTCTGTTGTGTACGCCACATGAACATTCTCCAAACTATCAATAGCAAGTTTCCCTTCTATTCCGAATCCAATAAGAACCTCGCTTGACCAGTTTCCATGTATGTCTTGGTTATTATAATAAATATTCCCATCTCTTGTATATAAAATGCTTGTGAAGTCTGTCCCTGACTCTGCATCAAGTAATTGTCCTTGCGGATCTGTCACAAGGCTTCCTGCTGTTTTTGCGCCATTAAACACCACTGTTGCCGCTTGCAGATCTGTTACGGCTTGATCAATCACTGCTTGCGTTGCATCTGCATTGTCATAAACGCTTTGTGCTGTCGCGATGGCTGTTTCATAAACCGTCATGTCTGCTGATGTGACCCACTCTTCTGTTGTCAATACATCTGAGCCATCTACACTGACACTGACAGATGCCTTGTTTGTGTTAGCCGCTGTGATTTCTGCTGATAAGAGCATTTTATCCACATTCGCCACCACTTGTACGCTTCCAGTTACGGTTGCATAGTCTGTTGTGTTACTTGGTGTAAAAGTCCAATCAAAGCTGCCAGTTTCATCAACCACTGTTCCAGGACTATCCCATGACAGTACACCTGATACATCGGCTTCTGTATTTGGATCTTTGAACGCGCCAGTTAATGAAGATTCGCTCAATAAATCACCAGCATTAACCGCCGTTGCACCAACAGGCGTTTTGATGACTGGAGAAACTTTCAAAGTTCCCACTGTTTTTGCGCCATTAAACACGACTGTTGCCGCTTGCAAATCTGTTACAGCTTGATCAATCACTGCTTGGGTTGCATCTGCATTGTCATAGACACTTTGAGCAGTAGCTATTGCTGTTTCATAAGCCGTCATATCTGCTGCGGTTACCCACTGATTTGTTGTCAATACGTCCGAGCCATCTACACTGATGGTGACAGTATTCTTGTTGGTATTCGCTGCTGTCATCTCTGCCCCTAAGGCACTATTGTCTATTTGATTTGAGATTGTTATTTCTAGATGCCCTGTCACACCGGAACTATCCTGTGCTGTTGCTATCACAGTGACCGTTCCATTCGTAAGAGCCGTCAACAGACCGGTAGGGCTGATTGCTGCTGTCCCTGTACCCATTTCTACGGACCATGCAACACTTTTATTACTGGCATTATTTGGTAATACAGTAGCATTCATCTGCAATGTGCCACCATCCGTAGTAATTGCTGTTACATCATCTGCTCCTGTCACTGTAATTTCAGTCACTTGTATCAAAGTTGGACTTGGTGTCACAACAATAGCTGGCTCTTCCACAACCACTTGATCTAAATCTTCAATGGTATCCTTGTTAGATCCGGTTACTTCTTTAATTGAAGATGCACCACCCTGGAATACCACATCCGTACCATCAACTACTGCTTTTTCGATGGTAGTCGAAGTTGATGTTGTTAACGTCATATTAGAAGAGCTTTCATTAATATTAATTTCTCTAATGGAAGTTTCCCCTCTAGTCTCCAACTTAAAGTTACTAGCTTCCACAATTACTTGATCAAACTGACCTTCTAATATCACTGCTTGATTAGATGCCTGCTCTGCAATGAAAATTTCTATGCCGTCTGCATTTGTGGCCACAATACGAATGGCTCCTGTTGCGGTAGCAACAATTCGAATCTTAC
This sequence comes from uncultured Clostridia bacterium, assembly GCA_927435965.1. Taxonomy (GTDB): domain Bacteria; phylum Bacillota; class Clostridia; order Tissierellales; family Dethiosulfatibacteraceae; genus 38-11. The sequence goes on along the minus strand of CAKMKB010000285.1, from coordinate 8,021 downwards.
TGATACTGCCCCCATTAATATAGATACTGTCTGTTCCGCCACCGCGAACAATCATTTCTCCATTGACTGTCACATTATTTAAGGTCACATCTCCGTCACCTACAGCTTCTGTAATAATCAAATCTCCTGTTATTACCAAGTTTTGAAGTGTGGCCCCCGAGACACGTACATAAACATCACCATTGATGGTTTCAATCTCTTGTTCTGGACCATACACACTAGCTTCTCTGATGACTAAGTCTTCATCAAATCGCACTCGGTCTAAAGCTACTACGGCTTCTGCGCGCGTGATAGATGCTTGAGGAATGAATCGACCATCGGGATAGCCTTTCATAAATCCTGCTTCTGCCGCAGCTCCAATTTGTCCTTTACTCCACTCAGCAATGGTCTCACTGTCTGTAAAAACCTGTGCAAACTCTGGATTATGATTAAGATTTTTGAGCCTAGTAATAATAATAGCTGCCTCTTGTCTAGTAATCGAGTGATTAGGCTTAATGGTTCCATCGGGATAACCATCGACATACGCAGCAGCCTTAGCTTTTCTGACTGCTGAAGCAAACCAATCACCTTCGGACACGTCAACATAATCAATGGCTACCTCTTCCATAAAACCAAAGGAGCTATTGATTAATGTAAAAAACTCCGCCCGAGTAATTTCTTGATTTGGACGGAAATCTCCATTGGGATATCCAGTAACCCATCCTTCCATCAACCATTCTTCTATGGTTTCTTGTGCCCAATGCCCTTCAATGTCTTTAGCCGAATAAGCCATGGTACTGACTGTACTATTAAATATCAATAAAACAGACAGCATAAAATAGAGCATGGATCTCTTGAACGATTTTTTCCTCATCCTTAACCTCCTATTTTTTTGGTTATTTCCCAAGCCAATACAACACCCCTATGGTCAGCAGCATAATAATTATGACTGCTGATAAAACTTTTTTGCTTTCTTGATCCAAAGCAACACCCCCTTGCTGATATGACAAGAAACAAATATAGACCTACAATATTCACCATATAGTATTTTGTGCCAAAAAAACATCCCCCTTTTGGGGGGATATTGAGATAATCTAGTCAGATAACCTTTTAATTAGAGTAATCTTCCATTTGTGATGCTAAATATACTAAGTCTTTTTTCCTTGAAACTTCAAATTTTACGTAAATATTTTTAAGATGGGTCTTGATGGTATGCTCACTGATAAACAGTTCATTTGCCATATCTTTATTTGTCATTCCTTTTAAAACGAGCTGAATTACCTCTGATTCTCTCTCTGTTACCTCTACATTATGAGGTAAGTGAGATAGCAGATGTTGGTAGAGTCGACTATTATGTGATTGGTCTTGGACAACTTTTTCTTTTGAAGAATAATTTTGTGCCATATTAATTTTACGCATCAACCATGGAATAACCATGATTGCTAAGAAAATGCTCGCAGCAGACAATAAAGCAGAAATCAGATAGCTGTTGTCTGCTACATTTGATAAGTTTTTACTGATAAGGTTCCCCACAATAATACTAAATGTATTTGCTCCTAATATTAAACCAAAGAATTGGTATGGTGAACCATACTTTAGAGCCAGAAAACCTAAACTGGTCCATAAAAATAAATCCAACAAGGCAAAAGATGTTTCCATCAAACCAATGGTCATAATATATCCTGACACATACTCATTCAATAGAGCAAATGAAACAAAAGCAAGACCCAGTAAAGAAATCCCTAAATATACCATTAAAACGTTGCTAATGCGTTTATTCAGACCATACATGAGAACTAACACTAAACTGTAAAGCATATAGGGATAATATGGAATAAATGATCCTCCCATTCTTAAAGAAGGCAACATCATTGTATACATAAAGCCGCCATTCAGATAAATATTAAAAATGAATAAGAAAAGAATGAATAGCAAATGTTTTGGTACTGTTTGTTTCGCATAAGTTTTTTCGAAGTTAAACTCAATATGAGAAGGCGATGTCTTTAATAGATAACTCGTCATAATGAGCGGAATGAATGATAAAAATATATAATTATTAATAGTAATCCAAGGCGTTAAGATATAAAAAGTAACCAAAACAAGATTAGCCAAGATGATGGTGCTTGCCATTATTCTAAGTCGTTCTTCTTTGTGGTCTGACAATGAAAATACTACACTCCATCCAAGAATAAAAACCGATGATGCTACGCCCATAACAATCATGCTTGCATGCCAAATCCATGGTGTATTAATGACCAAAACTACATTAGCTACTATTGTTGCAGCTAAACTAAACACCATCATACGATACCATATCGAAATCTGCCTTAGGAATAATCCTAAGATGATATGGGTAATGGTATGGGCCATCATAAAAGCCAATACTGCAAATGTATTAGGCATGCCTTGATTATTAGAAACCACGGTATAGATGGGTCCATGAAAAGGAAAGGACAACATCCAACCAAAATATAGCCCTAATGATCCAATAATAAATATTTTAGTTTTGTAGTTCGACATAATGCCACTCTTTTGTTCTTGATATAAAACCCGATTCTATTTTTTATATCATAGCTTTTTATTCCAGATGTAGATTTCTCCACAAACAGGTTCGTAATTCAGTGCAGTAGTAAGAAGACTAGACTGATATGTCATGGTAGGATAGGTTTACTATTTTTATTTTATCATAGATTAACTAGAAAATGTGACGCATCTGTATAGTTGTCACAAAAAATGACCTTTGAGTATTAGTGACTCAAAGATCACTTTAATTGTTTTTTTTCAACCATTTTTGGCTATCGAAGCCCTATCTACTCAACCGTAACCGATTTAGCTAGATTTCTCGGCTTATCAATGTCACAACCTCTCTGCAAAGCAGCGTAATAAGACAGGTATTGTGCCGGTATGGCGGTGACCAAAGGTGTCAGGTACTCATGGACATTGTCGATTACAATCTGATCTTTTTCGCTACTGATGCGCTTGAGCGACATGGTTATAACCGCTGCCCCTCTAGCCCTTACTTCTCTGATGTTGCTTCTGGTGTTCAGATTGATCTGTTCCTGGGTGATGATTGCAATGACAGGTGTGCCTTCTTCTATCAACGCTATGGTTCCATGTTTTAGCTCACCAGCCGCAAATCCCTCTGTCTGTATATATGAGATTTCTTTAAGCTTCAGAGCGGCTTCAAGACAGGTATAGTAATCTACATGTCGCCCGATGTAGAAACAGCTCTTTTTATCTGTTAGGAATTCCTCAGCTAGCTCATTATAGAGTTCTCTGCTGTCGCATAATGCTTCCATAACATTCGCAACAATAGATAACTCGTTGAGCAGATCGAAGTGACAATCATCTGAGGCAGCTCGGGCAACTATTGCCAGCACAGCAATCTGAGCTGTATATGCTTTGGTCGACGCCACGGCTATTTCTGGCCCTGCATGGAGTAGCAACTGATAATCGGTTTCTCTGTAAAGGGTTGATCCCTTAACATTTGTCATGGCTATTGTCGGATAACCCATTTTTGAAACCTTTACTAGAACTGCCCTGCTGTCAGCTGTCTCACCACTTTGGGAAATAAACAAAAAAAGTGGTTTTTTGCTGATGATTGGTGTATTGTAGACAAACTCACTGGATATGTGAACTTCTGTCGGTTTCTTAGTTATTTTCTCGAACAGAAATTTACCCACCATGCCTGCATGGTAGCTTGTGCCACATGCTATGATGAATATCCTGTCACATTCTCTGATTTGGTTCAAGATTTCTTCTTCTACTTTGAGATCGCCTTGCTCATCCTGGTATGCCGCTATCAGTCTTCTGATAACGAATGGCTGCTCGTCGATTTCTTTGATCATATAGTGAGGATATGTGCCTTTTTCAATGTCTGTGGCATCCAATTCTCCAAAATATGTTTCTCTATCAATCTTCATTCCATAAAGATTATAGATTGAGATATCCTGACGTGTTATGATGGCGTACTCCTTATCCTGCAGTTCAAAAAACTCGTTTGTATGGTGTATCATTGCCATTGCATCACTGCCAATCATGTTGAATCCAGTTCCTTTGCCTAACAACAACGGAGATTTATTTTTTGCAGCATAAATGACTTCCGGATTCTCCTTATCGATGATTGCTAGGGCATATGATCCTTCAAGCAATCCCAAAGTGTAACGGATGGCTCTATCTGTGCTGTTCCCTTCATCAGAGAATTTTTGGATCAACTGTGCGATGGCTTCTGTGTCAGTGTCACTTTCAAAAGTGGCGTCGCTTAGATGCTCGCTGATCAACTCTTCTTCATTTTCGATGATTCCATTGTGTACAAGTGTAAACCGTTTGGTTGAGCTTTGATGTGGGTGTGAGTTGATTTGGTTTGGTTTTCCATGGGTAGCCCACCTTGTGTGCCCAATTCCCAAGGTTCCGCTTATGCTGAAGTCAACAATCTCTCTCAGATGAGAGATTCTGCCTTTGTCTTTATAAACATGTAAGCCATTGCCATTTAATATAGCTATTCCAGCTGAGTCATATCCTCTATATTCCAGTTTTTCAAGGCCTGATAGGATTGTTTCCTTGACGTCCTCATTGCCTATATATCCTACTATTCCACACATTTTCGTGTCCTCCTGTTTTTTGAGCAACCAAAATAGTGTTTAATCAATCTTGAATGCTATTTCATTGAGAAAGATGCTCTCTCTGTGTCAGGAATCACTTCCCGATTTTATTGGCATCTTACGATATCTCCTTACCGTGGGGCATCCGCCGAATTTTCGATACTCCCCATCCTCGTCAACTTAAATGTATGACACGACCCCATTTAAGTTCGGGCGCTTTAATTATAAGAATTTCAGCAGGGTCAATTGCCGCGTTTATACATTGGCTTCCCACCTTTCAAAATATTTTTCTCCTATTTCGGCCATAAGGACCGAAAAGAATATTATTATAAACCCAATTACCATGATTGGATTATAACCTTCCTTCAACATTAAAACCGCCAATATGCTTCCAAACACCGACTCAAGGCTTAAAATAATCGCCGCGTGTGAAGCAGAAGTGAATTTCTGGGCTGTTGTCTGCAAAGCAAAACAGATGAACGTACTGAAAAGTCCGAGATACAACGCTCCCCACAAGCTGGTCAGAGTTACCACTTTCATGTCACTGTCAAAAGCGAGCGCTATCGAGAAGAATATGGCTGAAAAAAATATCATAACCGTACTCAAGGTGATTGGGTCTCTTTTCTCCACAAAGTATCCGGTTGAGACAATATGCAATGCAAAAAACACAGCGCCAATCAATGTCAGCATGTCGCCCATGTTCAATTCACCAAAGTTTTCAAAATCCACTGTCAGAAAAAATATTCCGATCATCATCATAAATGCGGCTGCGATATTATTTAATTTTGGTCTTCTCCTGACGGTCAACCAATAAATAAATGGCACCATAACAACTGCAGTGCTGGTCAGAAAGGCATTATTGCCCGCTGTTGTATATTGTAGTCCTATAGTCTGAAAAACAAATCCCAACGACAAACAAAGACCCATCACGCTTCCACTTCTGATATAGTCAAAGTTTATTCTTCTTATTTTTTTTCTGAAAAAAATCGCTGATATGATAGATGCAGCGACGAATCTATAGGCCATGATCTGCATGGGCGACAAAGAATCAAGGGCGTTTTTTGTAACAACAAATCCACTTCCCCATATAAACGCCACAACCAGCATGACCAGATCTGCTTGTTTGGATGTTAAAGTTCTCATGATTACCTACCTTCTGTCTCTCCTAAATATTGTATAGTTTTAGCAAAAAAAGTCAACATATAAAAAAAAGTGCCGAAGCACTTTTTTAATGTAGCTTAATGTTTTCAATGAACCCAATTCTCATAAAATCCAAGTAATTGTTGAGTCTATTTCTCATCTTTTCCACAGGACCCTCTGAAAGGATAATGTAGTTAACACCTTTTGTAACAGAAACAGACAAGGCCATGCATAGATTTTCCAAATCTTCTTTAGGAATATCATTCTTACTACAAACTCTAGTTGCTATGGCATTTAGATTGCCTGCCATATAAGCAACCATTGATTTTTCTATGTTGTATCTTGATTTGACATTTCCTGTTGTTTTAATCAAGATGATAAATACTTCCTGCTGTTCTGTATACAAATCGACAAACTCATCTATACAACACTTGAGCCCTTCAAAAATCTCGTCGATTGTTTCACCGTTTTTACACTTGTCCATAATGGACATGATTCTTTCAGCCAGATCTTTTACAATAACATCAAACAAGTCTTCTTTGTTTTGAAAATACCTGTATATGTTGCCGACAGATATATTCGCTTCTTCTGCAATATTGTTCATTGAAGCCTTGCTATAGTCATTTTCTCTAAAAACCTTTATGGCTGCATTCAATATACTGTTTCTAACTTCTTTCTTTAATACTTGAGGCATTTGAACCACCATTCTTTTTTTGATTTTATTGTAACATTTTTTTGCGAATTAGTCAAATAATAAACCTGAAACCGCTTTTTTAGCGGATGAAAATGCAAATTGCATATTGTAACCACCTGTTTCTCCATCTATGTCGATGACTTCTCCAATGAAGATCAGACTACTATTTTGAAGCCAAGACATATTGTCAAAATTGATTTCTTCAATGCTAACACCACCTGCCGATACCATCGCATTTTCAAATCCCTGTTTTGATTTTACAGTAGCTTCGTAATGCTTGCAGTTTCTTATGAACCGTTGCATGTCTTTTTTTGATACCTCAGAAGATTTTTTTCTCTTGTCGATAGCTGTAATATCCAACAATACTTCGATCAACCGTTTTGGAAGTGGTATTATGTCTTCAACTATTGTTTTGATCTCTTTCCTAGAATTGATACTGATTTGTTCTGTCATTTCCTGCAACAAACTATTTTCGGTTAATTGAGGAATAAAGTCAAAAATTAAGTTGTCATGGATGCTGATATTTCTTGAAGAATTCAATACTACAGGTCCAGAGAATGAATCATGGGTAAACAACAAGTCTCCTGAAGTCTTTATAATTGTTTTGCTATCTCTATTGATTGACATTTTGACATCTGGTAGAGCAACTCCTGAAAGATCCTTGAATCGATATTGAACTACTTTTACTGATGTAAGTGCTGGTTCGAAGCTATTGAGTTTAATACCGATTTTTGATAATACAGCTAAGAAGCTTCCATCTGATCCACTCTTAGGGTATGATTGTCCCCCTGTTGCTACCATAACTTTTTTGGCTGTATACTTGAGCTTATCTGTCACAACTGAAAACAATCCAATGGATTCCTGCCACTTGATATCTGTAACAGTTTCATTACAGTTGATTTGGTGACCCATATTTTTAATTACTCTTACCAGCAGATCCAGCACATCCTTAGATTTTAGGCTCTCTGGAAACACCTTGCCATCCTCTCTCACAATGAGTTTGAGTCCCAATCCTTCAAAGTAATCCATCAGCATTTTGTTGTTGAAACTATACAGCACTTTTCTGGCAACTCGTGGATTATTATATCTCTTGATGAAGTCTTTTATATTCTCATTGTTAGTGACATTGCATTGGTTGGCTCCTGTCATCAACAGTTTTAATCCAGGTCTGTCTTTTTTTTCCAGAACCAAGACTTTCAAATCAGATGAGAGGTTTGCAGCTGCAAATAGACCTGCTGATCCAGCGCCTATTATAATCACATCATAAATCATACAATCTCCATGATTCACATCTTTTTATCATCAACTTTATCCAACCAGTCTTTGATAGGTTCTGCTACAAAATTGATAGTATCTTCTTCAAATGGGCTTTTCAGTTTTGCGTATTTTACCAACTCCAAAAACGGTTGGCTTCCTCCCGCTTGACAAAGCCTTAGATAATCCTGCCAGGCTTCTTTTGGATTTTCGTTGTATTTGATCCAAAACTGATAAGCACATATCTGGGCAAGGGTGTAATCGATGTAATAGAAAGGATTCCCAAATATGTGGCCTTGCCTAAACCAGAATCCACCTTTCTCTAAGAACGTGCTATCTTCATAATCTTTTGT
>CAKMKB010000284.1:0-3931 GCA_927435965.1 uncultured Clostridia bacterium | reverse complement strand
GAAAAAGAAATAGACTTTATGGAGTCAAAAACCGGATCATTAACCAATTTCATCCATTATAGCGGTACTCAGGCGTCCACTTACACTCATGTAATCAGATCTGTAACTAGAAGAGCCGAAAGGGTGTTTGCAGGATTGTTGAAGGAATCAGTTCCTCACGATTATAAATACCTTAACAGGCTTGCAGACTATTTTTTCGCATTAGCTAGATATCTTAACCACCTTGAAGAAATAGAAGATGAAATAATGAAGCTCAGGTAAAACCTGAGCTTTAATTGTTTCCGCCATTGCCTCCGGAATTGTTGTTGCCTCCGGAATTATTATTTGAGTTACCGTCATTTGTATTTGATTCAGGTCCGTTTTGATTATCTGGTTTATTGGGATTGTCTTGCTTGTTTTCCTTATCCGGTCCGTTTCCCTTTTCATTTCTCTTTTCTTCTTGTATTGCTTTTTTTGCTTGATTCATAATATGGGCTAATTCACTTACTTTTTCAATATTGACATACTCTTCATCTGGAACCTTCATTTCCACCAGCTTTGATTTCAGTACCGTCACGGCAGGTGGAATATTATTTTCTTTTAGTTCCTTATACTCTTCCTTATCAATATCCAATATGGTCATCGTGTCATTATTGTTGTTTATTTCTTCAATAACCTTCTCTATCTTTGTTTCATCAGACAATTCAAGTTTTGTGTACAGGATTACAACATTGTCCAAATCATAATGCAACATTTCAGCATTCTCCAACAATACATCCACTGCTTTTTCTACTGTCATGCCTTTCAATCTGACATCAATTACATCGAGCAAGGCTTTGCCGTCATCGTTTAAAGGATTCACTTTGATAATCTTCATGGATCTGTTATAGGCGAGCTCGACAGAAGGATTGATGTCTAATTCTATGAAGCCATATGGGTCCGCATATACTCCCAATGGTCCAAATCCAATGATAAGCATCAATACTATAACCGCAACAGCTACATATTTTCTGTAGGGTATTGCCAGTCTATCGATCTCAAATTCTTCACCTATAGCTTTGTCCCTATGCTTACCTTTTACAAACGCACCTTCATGCGTCATAAATATGCCTTGACTACCTTTTTTTTCCAACAATACGCCTTTCATAAGACCACTCCATCCTTAGTTTCATTTTTTATCCGATGACTAACATTGCTAAGACTCCCACTTCTATAAGTGGTAGATAAGGACTGTAGCGTCCCTGGATAACGGTTTCTAAGGTTCAGATAGCGTTTCAAACGCCACCTGAACCCAAGAATCCTGTTAATCAACACATAATAAATTATACGCAAAAATTACCATTAATTTATGGGTAAAGCTATAATTTGATATATTCTGACAAGAAACTATAATCTCCCTTTTTTATCAGTACTAATGCTATAATGTACTTTCTAGCTCTATCAAGCTGTTTCCTTGTTATCATAACTTTGTTTGTTATCGAAGCTACCGGGATTCGTTGGGAGGCCAAAAAATCACTTAACACTTCTTCATTATTAATTATAAACTCAGCACTTTCAATGTATTTATGTCTCAGTTCAGCTTTTTTTGGTGACAATTTCTCCAAATCGCTAAAAGTGATATTAAAATGTCTAAGCTCTTCACTAAGTCGAGATATCTCTTCTTTTCTAAAAAAACTATCCTCTGTTTCATTGAAGTTACTGATTGCGTTAATAGTTTCCATTCTATTATTGTGATGCTCAGTTTCATTGTTGCTTTCTGACATTAAAACTTCATTTGCATTTAGTTTTGACATTTTTCTCTGATGATCTATCAATCTTGAGCGTATGACTAGCTTGGCGTAATTGTAAAAGCTTCCTCTGCTTGTCACATAGCTATCTAGAGCCTCTGTAAATGCCATCATACCGATAGTTGTCAACTCATCACCATCAGATATAAATCCACCACGAAACTGATAGATAGTGGAATATATAAAAGGCTTATATTTAAGAATAAAGTCATTTATATCCATTTCTCCGTTTTGGACAAGACTTACATCATTTTGCATAATGTTTTTGTTCATATTTGCACCCCTGAATTGAATTTCGAAGTGTCATTTCCTTATTTATCTCTGATATGACCTTCAATTTGTTCAAGCTCCAGAGAGGACCAACAAGATCGCTCTTTTTCCCATCCCCAGTAATACGATGCAGGACTATACTATCGGGAAGTCTTTCAATACAATCACACACCAAGTTGACATATTCATTCATCCTCATCAAGGTAAAACCAGTCTGATTGTAATATACTTCCAGGTCAGTATTTTTCACGACATGCAACAAATGTAGTTTGATACCCCATGGAATAATATGCGAAATATAATCAACTGTTTTTAGTATATCCTCTCTGTTTTCACCGGGTAACCCTAGTATCATATGCAACACAACCTTGATATTAGAAGCCTTCAATCGATTAAACCTATCTTCAAATAAATCCATATCATATCCTCTGCGAATCAAATCCGCAGTATTTTGATTTATCGTTTGCAAACCAATCTCTACCCATAAAAAACAGATGTCATTTATTTCCTCCAGAAGCATGATTACTTCTTCAGATAAGCAATCTGCTCTCGTTGCTATGGCTAAACCAATCACATTCGGATGATCTAAAGCCTCATAGTATTTTTTTCTCAGTTCATCAATGCTACCGTAAGTATTGGAATAAGCGCCAAAATAAACTATATATCGTTCTGATTTCCATTTTTTGCTCAACAAAGCTATTTGTTGCTCTATCTGCTGAGTAATGCTAAAATCCGGATCTCCAGCAAAATCGCCACCACCAGTTTCTGAACAAAATATGCAACCATTATACCCTTTGGATCCGTCTCTGTTCGGGCAAGTAAATCCACCGTTGACAGATAGTTTAATTATTTTCTCTCCGAATGTTTTTTTAAGTTCGTAGTTTAATGTTCGATATCTTAAGTCTCCAAACATTTTTTTCAACAGCCTTTCCAGAAATTCTTAATAAGTTATCAACAGTTATTTTGTTAATTTTCCAACAATTCTGTGGGTTTGTCCACAAAAAAAGGGGTTTTTACAATGTTATCAACACTGTTGTCAACATATCCCCTTTTTATATATTATTTGTCCACAGCAATAATTGTGCCAACTATGACTCGTTTTCTTTTTTTATAAAATCAAATTCTTCATGCATAAGTTTGAATTCCATATAATTATTCATGATAGTTTTAATTAATGCGGCTATAGGGGTAGCGAAAAACATTCCTGCCACACCATAAAGTCCGCCACCTACAATGATTGCGCTAATAATCCACACAGGTTTTAGGTTTAACTGGATGCCCAATATTTTAGGGCCCAGAATCAGACCATCAAACTGCTGTAAAGCCAATATAAATAGAGTCATCCAAAGACCTTTTCCAGGGTCCACCAGGAGTGTAATAATAACTGCCGGTACCCCACCAATCAGTGGTCCGAAATATGGAATCATATTGGCAATCCCGATGATCAAAGCCAGTATCAATGGATACTCCGCTTGTATAATATAACGAATTCCTAAATAAGCCATGAGTCCTATTATGGATGAGTCAATTATTTTACCTATAATAAACCTGATAACATTTTGATTCAGTTCAGATGCCAGTTTTATAATCTGATTAGATGTTTCTTTTTCGAAAAATGAGTAGATAACTTTTTGGTAGAGCTTTTTGAAAGTTCCCTTATCCCACAGCAAATACACAGAAATAACTATAGCTATAATAAAATTAATCAACGCATAAACGACATTAATTGCACTTGCTATTGTCCTGTTAGCAAGTGTGTTAATCAAAAGGGTTGTTCGGGTGACAATTTCAGGAATGATACTTTGATAGTAAGCATATATCTCGTCTGTCTCGAGAAAATCAAAAATTTCAGGAGGATTCTGAAAAAAATTCTCTATACCCGCAATCAGTCTAGG
>CAKMKB010000283.1:0-8382 GCA_927435965.1 uncultured Clostridia bacterium | reverse complement strand
GCATTTCTTCTGTTACAATAGACTTCATGAAAGGGGTTTCCTCCGTTATGTTTGTTTTTGTCGTGATTAACATTATAACAGAGTCCCTTTCATTTTTTATTCTTTTTTGTCACATATGTATTGTACACTTACAATGAGTGAAAATAAATAAAATTAATAAGGTTGATTTATTAGTGTAAATATGAAAAAATGAGATGGGTGGAAATAACAGGATTAATGAGGACAAAATGGATACTATTGCCAGCAAAAAAGCAATGTCGAAAGTGACATTCAAGTTAGCTTTGCCTTCTATTATGGAAATGTTGATGCAAACCCTATTGGGAGTGGCGGACACCGCGATGGTGGGTACTCTTGGGGGAGTTGCTATTGCAGCCGTTGGACTGTCGGATAATCCTCTGATGGTAATGATGGCTTTTTTTGCTGCTATAAGTGTAGGAACAACAGCACTTGTAGCCAGGTTTATTGGGGCTAGAAACTATAGGGACGCGGAGGAAACAATCAAGCAATCCCTAATTATAAGTCTGATAGCATCAGTTGTTTTTACTGCGGTTATGTTGATTTTATCAGAGAGGATTACGCTTTGGATGGGAGCTGAGCCTGACGTATTGCCCTATGCTACACAATACCTGTCTATAGCACTAATAGGCTTACCGGGCATGATTATCACCATGATTATGTCAGGTGCTTTAAGAGGCTCAGGAGATACCAAAACTCCTATGCTGGTCAATGGCTTTTCAAATGTGATTAATATCATTGGAAACTTTTTTTTGATTTTCCCTACAAGATATGTACATTTTGATTTCCCTGGCTTGTCTGAGGGTTTTACAATCAAAATCCTAGGTGCGGGTTTGGGTGTTGGTGGGGCTGCTGCTTCTACAAGCTTTAGCAGGCTATTGGCAGGCGTTTTGATACTATATGTTATATTCAGAAAAAACGGAAAATATGGGATTAGCATCAACCGAAAGACAGGTCTAAATAAGGAAATTATCATGAGGATCTTGAGAATCGGATTACCTGCAGCAGCTGAACAGATGCTGATGAGATTGGCACAACTCTCTTTTTTTAGAATCATTGCAACATTGGGAACAGTAATGATAGCTGCCCATAAAATCACGATGACAGCTGAATCCATATCCTTTATGCCTGGCTGGGGATTTGCTTTGGCAGCAACCACTCTAGTTGGTCAATATCTTGGTGGTGAGGACCCGGATAAAGCAAAATTGGGTGGTTTTACAGCTGCAAGGATGGCAGTTATCGTCATGACTGTATTTGGGGTGTTATTCTTTTTCTTTCCAAGATACTTTATATTGATATTCACGAGAGATGAGGAAATCATTAGGTACGCTTCAACATGCCTGCGTATTATAGCCTTCGCCCAACCTTTTCTAGCGGCCACTATGGTATTTGCAGGCGCACTCAGAGGAGCAGGGGATACAAAGACTGTGCTCTGGGTAACTGCTGTGGGAACCTGGGTAGTAAGAGTTGGAGGTGGCTATATTCTAGCGATAACCTTGGGATACGGATTGGCGGGAGCATGGGCTGCCATGGTTGCAGATTTCACATTACGAGGCATTGTTTTCTTCTATATATTCAATAAGGGAAAATGGAAAAACATAAAAGTGTAAATAAAAAAACTGCAGATTCTGCAGTTTTTTACTTGGTGGGCGTAACAGGGCTCGAACCTATGACCCTCTGCTTGTAAGGCAGATGCTCTCCCAGCTGAGCTATACGCCCTCAGTGTATTTCAATCATAACAAATGGTAGATTGACTGTCAATAAGAATAATACATTCTCGTTCAAAAAATGAGCTTCCAATTACATCAAATAGTCAAAAAGGGTTGCAACACAAAGGGTTTGCATATATAATAATAAATGTACCTTTAAGGAATATGCTTTGTATTTAGTTAAAAATTAAGTTCATTAGATTAGGAAGTGGAGTTATTTTATGCAGTACGAACATTGATTAAAGGAATAATTATTTCGGAGGATACACTTAAATGACAAAGGGAACAGTAAAATGGTTTGATTCACAAAAGGGATTTGGATTTATTACCAGCGAAGATGGAACAGATGTTTTTGTACACTACTCAAAAATTGATAAGCCAAACTTCAAGACACTTGAAGAAGGCGAAAAAGTAGAATTCACAGTAGTAGATGGCGCTAAAGGACCTCAAGCAGAAGATGTAAGACCACTTTAATAATCAAAACCTGGATTAAATGCTAATCCAGGTTTTTTCTTTTGTTGGTTTAATAGACTCTATGAACCTGGAATCCGTTTTGGTTTAGAGAAGCTATTATCTCACCAATATGGTTATGCCCATTGGTTTCAGCAGTCACCTCTAGCTGTACATTTTCGTAACGATCCATAGCTTTGAACTGATTGTGATCCAATTTGATGACATTTGCCTTCTGCTCTGCCAATATCTGTGAAATTTTAAGAAGCTGACCGGGAACGTCCGGCAAATCAACAGTGAAACAAAAGATCCTGCCTCTAGAAATCAATCCTTTGTTGATCATGGAGGAGATAGTGACAACATCTATGTTACCCCCACTGATTAGACAAACGATATTTTTATTGGTAACAGTCAATTTTTTAAGTGCTGCAAGCGTCAAAACCCCAGCTGTTTCAGCTATCAGCTTATGTTTTTCAATCAACATGAGTAAGGCTTCCATAATATCTTGTTCGGACACTGTTATGATTCCATCTACGAAACACTTCGCTATCTCAAAAGTTAGATCCCCAGGTTTTTTGACAGCAACACCCTCTGCTGAAGTCCTTACATTGCTTAACTCGCATACACTGTTGTTATCCAATGAGTTTTTCATTGTCATCGCGCCTTCGGGTTCGACACCTATGACTCTTATGTTGGGGTTGATTGCTTTTACAGCCAGTGCTATACCTGCTATCAATCCGCCACCACCTATGGGTACTAGAATCTCATCTACGTTCTTCAGATCCTGGAGTATTTCATAACCAATTGTCCCCTGACCACATATGACGTCATAATCGTTAAAAGGATGTATAAATTCTCTTCCTTCTTGTTCTGCAATATCCATAGCCTTGCTGTAGGCGTCATCATAGATATCACCGTGAATAATTACTTCAGAGCCGTGGCTTTTTGTTGCTTCTACTTTAATCAGAGGTGTAACCACAGGCATGACAATCTTTGATGATATCCCCAGTTTTTTTGCAGAGTAAGCCACTCCTTGTGCATGATTACCTGCAGATGATGCTACGATGCCATTTTTCTTCAGTGATTCAGGCAGATTCACAATTTTATTGTATGCTCCCCTAATTTTGAATGATCCTGTAAACTGAAGATTTTCAGGCTTTAAATAGACTTTGTTTTTGCACTCACCACTAAAAAAATCACTGTAGATCAAATCAGTTTTCTTGATGATTCCCTCAAGATTCTTGCATGCATTTTTGATGTCTTCAATGATGATTTCCGGGTTATAAGTGTCTGGTTTTGTTTCTAATACGCTCATAGTATTCCTCCTATAATATAAAAAACCGTCTCTATAAATAAAGAGACGGAAAATCCGCGGTACCACTCTAATTGCCATAAAAGGCCACTCTGTCGGTTCAAACAAACCTGAATCAATAACGAGATCAGCCGGTGCCACTTACTGCTTTCAGAAGCACTTCTCAGGAGTGATTTGTACTATGATCTTGCTGACGACTTACACCAAACGCCGTCTCTCTGAGAGCAATGTCATCAAAGCAACTGTCTCCGTCAATGAATTTTGTTGATATTGTACATATTTTAAGGGCAAGTGTACGAAATGTCAAGATTAATTTTCAAAAATCTATTGACATCGTTTTATTAAATGGTTATAATTCTATTCAAGTATAAAAGCTGTGACAGAGACAAAAACGTCTTATATGTGGATAAAGAGAGCTGGTGTTTGGTGAAAACCAGTGAAGCATAGATGTTATGATCACTCTTGAGCTTCCGAATCGAAAGCTAAGGCCAGTAGATGAGGACGTATGCCTACGTTATAGGGATAGGGTTCAAAGTCCATATGGTCTTTTGACTTGATAAGAGGTAGTTTTATAACTACAAATAGGGTGGTACCGCGAAAGACCTTTCGTCCCTATACACATCAGTTGATGTGTATAGAGATGAGAGGTTTTTTTAATACAGAACAATAGAAAATTCTAGGGAGGAACAAAATGAGTAGAACAGTATGTTTCAAGGTGTCAAGTGGAATGGATTCAGTAATAAGAGTCTTAGCAACACTGCGCAGGAAGAATTTCAACGTGACAGAAATGTCAATGAAACAAGTTGAAGGTGCTATAGAATTGACTGTATCGGTTGATGACCTCACAAATCCTGGGTTTGATCGAGCGGTGTTGCATGTGAAAAGACTTGTTGATGTGTTTGATATAGCAGAAGTGCAATAAAAAATCGAGTTTTTGTTGACTAATAAACAGACGGATTATATAATGTATACAAAATACAATGTACTAATAATTAAGTACAATCTATGGAGGATAACAAATGAGCAGGATGTATTACAATGATGATGCGGATTTAAATGTACTAAAGGGCAAGAAAGTAGCGGTAATAGGTTATGGCAGTCAGGGCCATGCACATGCCTTGAATATGAAAGAAAATGGTGTTGATGTGGTTGTAGGGCTTTATGATGGCAGTAAATCATGGGCTAAAGCAGAAGCACAAGGCCTTACAGTGATGACTGTAGAAGAAGCCGCAAAAGCAGCTCAGGTTGTCATGATACTTTTGCCGGACGAAAAGCAAAAGGAAATCTACACTAAGTTTATAGCACCTCACCTAGAAGATGGAGATGCTTTGGCCTTTGCACACGGATTCAATATTGTTTTTAGTCAGATTGTACCGCCTTCAAACGTGGACGTGTTCATGGTCGCACCCAAAGGACCAGGCCATTTGGTTAGAAGAGAATTTGAAAAAGGTGCTGGCGTACCTTGCCTATTCGCACTATATCAGGACTTCACAGGCAAAGTACAGGAGGTTGCTCTGGCATATGCCAAGGCTATCGGAGGTACTAGAGCTGGAGTCATAGAAACGACTTTCAAGGAAGAGACAGAAACAGACTTGTTCGGAGAACAGGCAGTGCTTTGTGGCGGTGTAACTGAGTTGATCAAAGCTGGATTTGATACACTGGTAGAAGCCGGCTACCAACCTGAAATAGCTTATTTCGAGTGTATGCATGAGATGAAGTTGATTGTGGATCTTCTTTATGAGGGTGGACTGGATCGAATGAGATACAGTGTAAGTGATACAGCTGAGTATGGCGATTATGTCACCGGCAAGAGAATAATCAATGAAGATACGAGAAAAGAGATGAAGAAAGTTCTCTCTGAAATACAGTCAGGCCAGTTCGCACAAAAATGGATACTGGAAAATCAATCTGGAAGAGCGATGTACAATGCAATAAAAAGAACTGAATCAGAACATCTTATTGAGAAAACTGGCGCAAAATTAAGAAAAATGATGAATTGGATCAAGTAGGAGGTTTTCATGGGTAGCGACTTAGTAAAATCAGGGTTGTCAAAAGCACCTCATAGGTCATTATGGAAAGCATCTGGTTTGACAAACCAAGAGATAGAAAGACCATTCATTGGCGTTGTGAACATGTTCAATGAAATAGTCCCAGGCCATGTCGGTCTAAGAGAGATTACGGAAGCCGCCAAGAGAGGTGTTTTGATGGCTGGTGGAACGCCATTGGAATTTCCCGGGATAGCCGTATGTGACGGTATAGCCATGAATCACGAGGGCATGAAATACTCATTGGCCAGTAGAGAATTAATTACAGACAGTATAGAAACGATGACAATTGCACACGGGCTTGATGGGCTGGTTATCATACCAAACTGTGATAAGACTGTACCGGCAGCACTGATGGCGGCAGCTAGGATTAATGTTCCTACTATTATCGTTAGTGGAGGTCCGATGCTTGCCGGCAGGCATAGGAACACCAATGTAGATCTCATAACAGTTTTTGAAGCCGTTGGCGCTGTAACTGCCAACACAATGGATTACGATGAGCTTGAGACACTGGAAAATAACGCATGTCCCACTTGTGGATCCTGTGCTGGGATGTTTACGGCAAATTCCATGAATTGTATGACTGAGGCATTAGGACTTGCGTTACCTGGTAATGGAACGATTCCAGCAGTTTATTCCGAGAGAAAGAG
The DNA here is from genome assembly GCA_927435965.1 of uncultured Clostridia bacterium. Classification (GTDB taxonomy): domain Bacteria; phylum Bacillota; class Clostridia; order Tissierellales; family Dethiosulfatibacteraceae; genus 38-11. The sequence goes on along the minus strand of CAKMKB010000283.1, from coordinate 2,201 downwards.
ACTGGCCAAGCTTTCAGGCATGAGGATAATGGATCTTGTAAGGGAAAACATCAGACCAAGAGATATCTTGACTAAAGAAGCATTCTACAATGCATTGGCTGTGGATATGGCACTAGGTTGTTCAACCAATACAGTTCTACATTTAACGGCCATAGCAAATGAGGCTGAAGTGGGTATAGATCTTAAGATTATTAATGAAATCAGCCAGAAGACACCAAATCTATGCAAACTAAGTCCAGCAGGCATCTATCATATCGAAGATCTTGACGCTGTCGGCGGTATATCCGCAGTGATGAAAGAGCTTGACAGGAAGGGCCTGATTGATAAGTCTGTCATGACAATTTCAGGTAAGGTCGGAGACAAGATAGATAAAGCTGTGAGAAATGAAACCAAGATAATAGCCTCAGTAGACAATCCATATTCTAAGACTGGTGGGATACAAATTTTGTTTGGTTCGTTGGCACCAGAAGGAGCTGTGGTGAAGAAAGCCGCAGTTGCAGAGGAAATGATGAATGTTGTCGCAACAGCTAAGGTCTATGAGTCAGAAGAAGAGGCTGTAGATGCTATATTGGGGAAAAGGATAAGCCCTGGAGATTGTATTGTCATCAAATACGAAGGACCTAAAGGTGGACCGGGAATGAGAGAAATGCTGACACCAACTTCTGCCCTTGCAGGAATGGGACTAGACAGACAGGTATCACTGATCACTGATGGCAGATTTTCCGGTGGCACAAGAGGCGCCGCCATAGGTCATGTATCTCCTGAGGCATGTGAAGGTGGCCCTATAGCCTATGTCAAGGATGGTGACAAAATAATAATCAACATTATAGACGGTATTCTGGACCTGGATGTTTCTGAGGAAGAGATGGCTAAAAGAAAAGAAAACACTGAAATAAAAAAAGTGACATACAAAGGCTACCTAGGCAAATATGCCAGAAGTGTAACCTCGGCTTCGACAGGAGCTATCTGCAGATAATTATGGAGAGGACCTGATCCTCTCTGTTTATAAAAGCATTAATGCAATTGAAAGGAGACTCTAAATTGAAATTATCCGGATCAAGAATAATATTGGAATGTTTGAAGGAAAAAAAAGTCGATACTCTTTTTGGATATCCTGGTGGAGCGGTTATTCCATTTTACGACGCACTTTATGATGAGCTTGATAATTTTACTCATATTAGGACGGCTCACGAGCAGCATATGATCCACGCAGCAGATGCCTATGCGAGAACAACCGGTAGGGTTGGTGTAGCTATTGCAACATCTGGTCCCGGTGCCACAAACACAATTACAGGGATTGCGACAGCTTACATGGATTCTGTTCCCCTTGTTGTTATAACGGGACAGGTACCCAATATGCTAATTGGGAAAGATTCCTTCCAAGAAGTGGATATTACCGGTATTACTTTGTCTATAACAAAGCACAACTATCTGGTGAGAGACGTAAAAAACCTGGCAAATGTTGTAAGAGAAGCCATCGAGGTAGCTATGTCGGGCAGACCAGGACCGGTACTGATAGATGTGCCGAAAGATGTTTTTCTAGCCGAGCATGATTTCGAGCCATCCAATAGTCCTGTGTATAGGGACAGGTTGGAATATGCTGAGTTATCATTAATAAAACAAGCAGCGGAGTTGATCAATAATTCCAAAAAGCCGGTTATCTACGCCGGTGGGGGTGTCAGAATATCCAAGAATGACTCTTTGTTGATTGAATTGGCAGAGAAAGCTCAAATACCAACTGCGAATTCGTTTATGGGATTTGGAACATTGCCAAGAGACCATGAGTTATCCCTGGGTTTGGTGGGAATGCATGGCCAGGTTTATACAAATATGGCTGTATCCAATTGTGATCTGCTCATAGCCATTGGCGCTAGATTCAGTGACAGGGTTATCGGCAAACCGGATGAGTTTGCAAGCGGGGCTAAGATTATACATATTGATATCGATCAAACTGAAATTGATAAAAACACCTATGATTGCTTACCACTGATAGGTGATATGGAACATATATTGTCCAACATGCTGACAGACGTAAAACCGGCTACAAGACCGGATTGGATTGAAGAAATCAATGCCTACAGGGAACCAGAGCCGGATAGATCAACATTTACACCTAAGAACATTCTTGAAAAAACCAATTCTTATTTCCCGGAGAATACTATTGTTGCAACAGATGTAGGACAACATCAGATGTGGACTGG
>CAKMKB010000282.1:0-15436 GCA_927435965.1 uncultured Clostridia bacterium | reverse complement strand
GTTCAGTTTTACATGGCCTTCAGGATAGCCTTTCTTGAGAGGGTTTGGAGCATCGAAATCGTTGATTATTATTGGCTTCCGCTGTCTAATGACCTCGCCCCAGATTCCAGTTGTCTCCAATTGATAAACGGATTTTTTTTCAGCAACCATGCACTCTGGCATAACTCCTTTTGACCACGAATTGAGAGTCAGCTCGTTTGTTTTCTCATCAAATAAATAGATATAGCCAAATTCACTGTCGGTCATCTTTATCATCTCATTGAGGACATAATCTAGCCAATCTGAAATCGAACTGTATTCCTTGTTTACGACATTGAACATAATATTATTTCTAAAGAGATTGTTTTCAAGTTTAGCCGTCTTTCTTTCAACTTCTTTTCGAATCATCAAAAAAGAAAACAGCAATAACGCGATAATAGCAATAGTAAAAGCAGTTAAGAAATAATAAGCAAGTTGTCGGTAATCAGGTGTCACATCAATCAAAAAAGGAAACCATTTGATATATAACTCTTCATATATACCGTTTTCAGATACTATTGCCAAACCTTCATTTAGTAAGGCTAACAGCTCTTTGTCCCCATCTCTGACTGCGAAACTGAATTTTTGCTCAAATCCTTCAAGCGAGACTTTTACTCTGTCAATACCATCGTCAGACATTCTTGTGACAGCCTCTATGTTCGAAATGTTTAGGTCATTAATCAGCTTTTGTCCCACCAGACTCTGGGCAAGAACTGCATCATGTGAGCCTGAACTTAACAATTTAAAAGCCTCACTGTATGTATCTACCAGAATTAATCGATCTGTAAAGCCCATTCTTTCAGCATATTCTTGAGAATTGTCACCTCTCATGACAATTATTTCCTTGCCGCTCAAATCACTTTCAGATTGAATCTCTGTATAGTTCGTTCGAACAAATATATTACCACGCATCACAATATAAGGAACTGTAAAGTCAAAATAGTCATCTCGTTCCTCTGAATAGCCAACCAATGGTAAAACGTCCAAGTCTCCATCTTCCAGCTCAGTTTTGATCGTATCCCAATGATCTACTTTAAATTGGATTTCTAGTCCCATCTCATTGGCAACCGCCTTCAACAGCTCCACTGAAAAACCATCTGCTTTTCCATCTGTAACAACGGAAAATGGTGGATAGTCATATTCTGTGGCGCTTCTGTAGACCGTCTTTTCCTGTTGTGTGGCATAGGTCAAAAAATCTCTAGTTGTCAAACCCGATAAAAGCAAAACACAAGCAAGGAAAAACAGCATAATAGCTTTCATTTTGAATTTCATATCAAGCCTCCAGGAAAACGTTCATGTAAATTATAAGATATTAACAGTAATTGAGATATAAGTCAAACGAAAAACAAAGGAACCGATAGCTATCAAAACCCTCTAGTTTGTCCTCTCCAAGGAGGTTCCTTACCCTCATTAAATTCGTCAACACCTGGTCCCTTTAATTGTCCTAATCGCCAGATCCCATAGATATAACTGGTAATCAATACTATGAGCGTAACCGGCCAACCCAACAATAGATTAGCCCAACCCAATCCTGTGGCATCACCGCGTTCAAAAAGTATAATCTGCATTACGAGGCGCATCATAAAAAAAATGCTCCAGAAAACAGTTACCTCTCGATAGGCAGGCTTAACATCTTTTCGCCAGAACCATTCCAATGGCCAACCCCTGCTTAAATGACTGACCCAAGCCGCCATAGGCTTTCCAACAATCAGACTAACGACTGCAACTATCAGAACAAGAGAACTACTAACAATCGCTCCTATGAAAAAATTGGCTGGATTACGGGTCAGATATGATATCCCTGAAGCAAATAAGACACCTAATAATCCACCAAGCGCATATAGCCATGTCTGTTTTCGAAATAGCCTAATCAAACCTAGCAGAAGTGAAAGAACAACTGCCGATGCAATAGCAACTTCAACACCGAAAAGAGCATTGATAATGACGAACACCATGGGTGGCAAAATGGCATCCAGTGTTTTTCCCGACAAAACAGATCTTAATTCTTCCAGAATTTCCTTTCTTTTTATGCTCATTTTATTACCCCTTAAAATCAAACAATCCTATTATTGGCCAACAACATCTATCACCACTATCTCAGGTGGATTGAACACTCTTGGAAGTCTGGGATTATAGGACACACCTCTGCTGACAATGTGGGTGAATTCTTCATGTTCATATATCCCACCTGCAAATTTCGGAAAAAAACCCTGATTTGGCGCGAGGAGTCCATTTAATATAATTGGAATACGTACCTGTCCTCCATGTGCATGACCGGATAGAACAAGATCAAAGGATAATTGCTTGTAAATATCTACCTGTTCTGGTCTATGAGATAATAATAGTTGAAATTTTTCATTTTCACCTAAATTCGAAAAAGCTTCAATGACTTCTTCTTCCCAACTCATGTAGTACCCTTCATAGCGATTGATTTCAGGATCTTCAGCCCCACCTATGATGAGTGACACATCTCCTATGTCTGTTTCAATAGATTCATTCTCAAGAACTGTCACACCATATGATCTGAAGATATCCTTGATATTGTCTACATCTCTTGACCATATTTCATGGTTACCCGTTACATAAAAAACTGGTGCTATATCTTTAATAGCCTCCAAAAAAAGGAGTGTTCCTCTAATTGGCTGTCGATCATCTGCGATATCTCCCACCAAAGCTATCATATCAGGGTTCTGTTTCCTGATCTTTTCGGTGATTGTTGATTGATTGGCCCCGTGGATTGTGCTATGAAGGTCTGATATTAGTACAATTCTAAAAGATTGATCCTCAGGTATTTTTGGTGTCCTAACTATGTATTGCCTAATGATAAGTCCATTGTAAAATGCTGTTACAATCAGCAATATGATAATAATCAAAATAATTATTCTTATTGGTGTCATAAAAACTATATCTCCATTTTTCTATTTGGTTTCATTATATTAACATAATCTGGGAACTTAATCGATTAATTACGCGTTAAATACATTAGGGCAATCAGTCAATCCAGTTTAATGAAATTCTGAATTGTTTTTAAGAGACAATTAAGTGACAAATGATATAATTTATCTTGAAGGAGGATTAAGCATTGAATTTTGATAAAATTAAAGAGTTAATAAGAAACAACAGGCATCTCGCCATATTATTCTACTATATTGTTATGTGGTTCGGCTATAATTATCTGAACCAAACAACAGTTCCCGATATATATTTATATCATCCAATCGACAGCAAAATACCTTTTGTTAAGGAGATGGTTGTCCCCTATGTATTGTGGTATTTTTATATTTTTGTGCCTCTGGCGTATTTTGCGTTCAAGTCACCTGATGATTTTAAGAAACTGTGCATGTTCATGTTTACAGGGATGACTATCAGTTACCTAATCTTTTATTTGGTTCCCAATGGACAGAATCTAAGACCAGTCATTACAGAAACAGATATTTTTTCCAGAATCATTAATTCGATTTATTCGACAGATCGTCCGACCAATTCACTCCCGAGCATGCATGTCATTCTCTCGGTTGCAGTCAATGCTTCCATTTACAACAGTACTATTTTAGCAAAATTCAAGAAGCTGAAGCTTTTTTCCATACTGTTGTGTATTCTGATTTGCGCCTCGACAGTATTCATCAAGCAGCATTCCATATTGGATGTGGTCGCTGGTTTGATAGTTTCATCATTACTGTATAGTCGTATCTATTCACCTCATTATAGTATTAAACCCGTCGGCGAACTCTTTAACCAAATATAAAAACAAAAAACAAAAGGAACCGTCCCTTTTGTTTTTTGTTTTAGAAATTGTTTATAAAATCTTTAGTTACATATTTTTTATAATAGAACGTTCTGGCTCCCCAATCGTTTTTCAATCTATTTTCCATGGCTATACTATATCTTTCAACGTCGCTTGCATCTTGATCTGAGGCTGGATATCGACTATATTTGCTTTTTACAAAAATAGCTGTGATCTCTTTGATGCTTTTTTCTCCTTGATTATGAAATTTGTAGGCAATGCGGTTAGCAAGCTCGTAGTGAGTCTCTCCCTCTAACGGTGGATAACCCGATTCAGATATCAACATGGTGATATATTTATATAGTAAAATAATTTTTTGGTTGTTTGTCATAAGAAGCATTCGCTTTTTCAATCGTTCAAAACGAAATATACCAAGTAGGAACTTCATCGGAACAAACCCTATTATTGCTATTGCCATCAACCAAAGAATCACTTTGGTCACTGAGAATGGAATGGCTGGTTCGCCGTTTGGAACGGGTGTTCCTCCACCTCCACTGAAATCGTCATCGTCAATTTTGATGTCATCATTGTCTTCTCTTGGCTCTTTTTCACCACCATTTGAATCATTTGATCCATTTTGTCCGCCAGGTGTTGCAGGATGTTCATCACGACGAATGATAGCTGGCAATGATGATGTGGGCTCAAACGTCATCCAGCCAATAGGTTCTATGAAAGCTTCTACCCAAGCATGGGCATTTTTCTGATAGACCTCATAGAGACCTTCTGCTGCCTTCTCATGCGCAACATAGCCTTCTACATAGCGGCTAGGTATACCCTCTAGTCTCAGCATTACAGTCATAGCAGTAGCATAGTAAGTGCAATATCCTATCTGACTATCAAATAGAAAAAAGTCGACAAATTCCCTCCCATCCGGCAAGTCATCAGCTTCTAGTGTATAACGATAATTATCCCTGAGATGTTTTTCAATCGCTAAGGCTTTTTCATAATCACTTTCAGCTTCTCTGACAATATCTTGTGTTAAATCTATTGTCCTTTTAGTGATTGAGTCAGGCAGATTAAGATATATATCAATATCTGATATCTCTGATTTTGTCAAATTGATGCCAGATACTATCAGGTCTGCATAATCAAGTGGTTTCCTTATCTTAACGATGTAGCTTTCCCCTTTATACATACCATCGGGGTAAATGATCACACCATCCCGATACACAACAATATCATGATTGCCTGCAGCCTCTATAGCCACAGGCTTAAATGGACTGAAAAGTGTTTTGGACGAAAATAGCTGATGAACAATGGTCACTGAAGACGCCTCAAAAAATTTGTCTTCCTCATCTTCTGTCAGCCCACCAAAATCCTCATACAGATTATAGACATCAAATGGATCGCTAACAGACAGCCAAGAATCACCTGAATAGATGTGATGAACATTTCCTCTCAGATACACCGGTTCGTCAGAATAAACCGTCATTAAAAGCTGATCACCCAAAACTACAGGACCACCCAATCGTCCGGTGTCCCTTTGATAACCTGTGCTGGCAAGGTTAAAAAAATCTGCTTGCCCTGTGCCTCTTATATAATGGTTGCCTCCGCGCATATCCTCGACAATCGGAAACACATCAAATACCTGTTGTTCAAGGCATCTCCATCTTAAAAAATTGGTTCCTTTTGGTAGTAAGCTTGCAATCAAAACAATAAAAATGCTATAGGCAACAACTGTTCTTACCCAAGGTCTGTAAAGATTTTCAAAATCGTTTTCTCCTCTGTTTTTCCAATCATCCCTTTCTCTGAAAAACTTGTTTGTACCCATCAAAACAAAGAATGCAGCAAGGAAAACAATCATCATCCATAGAGCCTGATCCACATAGGTATACCAATAGAAAATATAGAAACTCATATAAAGCGGCAAAAGCCAGTAGATTCTCCTTCCCCCAAAAACAAACCATCCTGTGACAAGTGAGGTTAGCCCCAGTTGAATGCCCCATACCCACAGAACATTCTCGGCTTTTATATAGGCTTTTCCTTGTATGTACTCGACGATATCTCTTGTGATATCTATAGACCGTGCAATAATATCAATCAGGAATATTTCCCTATACCGACTGATCAGTAGACCCGTTATAAAGACAAGTATTAGCAACACATATAACACGATAGGTCTCTTGATGAACAGCCTGATAACAGAACTTCCAACCACAATAAAAGCAATTTGTAGTAGAATATTCAATTTGACACCAATAATAAGACCAAATATATACATTAGACTGAATATCATTACAAAATAGACAATCATATGAATCATGTTTTGTCTCTTGGAGGACAGATTATCCATATTGGGCCTCCATCGCTTCTTTGATACTTGTATTGTAATCTATCGCATAGAGGTTGATTCCCTCTTGCTTCAATTTTTTTTCGATATCATTATCTATCCATCCATTGCTATTTTCTCTGTCCATAACAACAATATACAATGGGTTTAGATTGCTCATTTTAAGATGTATACCTTGGGCTCCCATAGCTTTATCCAAGCAAGATGTAACGATAATTACCGTCGCACCCTTTCTTATGGTTTCTACCCTTGGTTTCATAAAAGCCCTGAAGTCTTCCCCACCATCTCCCTTGAACAACGCCATTGCCTCAAGGAAAGGTTTCATGTCTGATTTCTCTTGCCCATAAATCTGTACGAAATCCTTACCTTTCTGAGTCTCTAGTAAAACCTCCACATGTTGCTCTAAGCAATAATTCACCATGCAGACAGCAACATCAACAATCTTGTCTTCCAATCGTCGATCCACATCCCTGGTAAAATGCTTATGATTGTTATCAATGAAAACAGCTACATGGGTATCTCCTCTGTTTTCATAATCCTTTACTATGATCTCGTCTTTTTTAGCGGACATTTTCCAGTGCACCCGTTTGATAGAATCTCCCTCTTGATAAGATTTGAGGGTAGATGTACGACTCTTGTCAACAAACGCCTGGTCGAAAACCCTGAGCTCTCCAAGCTGCTGACTTGCCATTATCTCGAATGTGGAAAGCCTGATAATTCTGGGGTAAACAATTATACTAATTTTGCTAGTGATGTTTTTTCTAAGCGAAAAGAATCTGAAAACATCATTGACAATAACCTCCACATCTCCTAGTTCATAGTACCCCCTTCTTTTAAGAATTATGGTTTCGTTTTTAGAAAAGCTCTGCTTTGCCTCAAGGGTTATGATTTCTTTGGGAGTTTCCTTCCCAGACAGGCGTTTTGATATGAAGCTATTTAACTCTAAAAAAGGAATTCGGAAAATGCTTCTATTTTTGATTTGATACCCTATATTCACGGACTCTCCAATATAAAAAGCCTCCCTCGGCAAATCGATACTTCCGGTTAGGCTTTGAAGCACAATAAAACTATGTGTCCATGGAATGAGCAATGCCAACAAGAACACGTATAACATGAAATAGGGCATATATCCACCAATTAACGCAACCGCAAAAAATAACAAGACTCCTAAAATCAGTAACTTGATTGAATAGTTAGCCATTTGAAATCACCGGGACAAATACCCGTTTCAATACTCCTATTAGTACCTCATCTATTTTTTTACCTTCTATCCTTGCTTCAGGGGACAAAATCAAGCGATGCCCTAATACTGACGGTATCATTTCTTTTACATCATCAGGAATCACATAATCACGCCCCATAACGTATGCCTTAGCCTTAGAAGCTTTCAATAAGTCAATGGCAGCCCTAGGACTCGCTCCCAACTGTAAACTCTCATGGCTTCTTGTCACATTTGCAATATTGATAATATAATCAACAATATCATCGTGGACTGTTATCTCTTCCACTTCTCTTTGCATATCAAGAATCTCTGATTGCGTCACAACTGTATCTATATGACTTAGGTCCTTATGGGATGAGTGGTTTTTCAGTATTTGCCTCTCATCCGCTTTCTGCGGATATCCAATGGATAATCTCATCAAGAAACGATCAAGTTGGGCCTCCGGTAATGGAAAAGTTCCTTGATATTCCAAAGGATTTTGTGTTGCCAGAACCATAAATGGTTTCTCCAAAATAAAATGGGTGTCTTCCGTTGACACTTCACCCTCTTCCATAGCCTGCAATAGACTTGATTGAGTTTTGGGAGAGGTTCTATTAATCTCATCAGCCAAAAAAACCTGATTGAAGATAGGTCCTTTTTTAAAAACAAAGTTGCCAGTGTTTTTATCATATATATTGACGCCAATTATATCAGACGGCATCAGATCAGGCGTAAACTGCACCCGTTTATAGGAAAGATCCATCGTCTTGGCAAGCGCTTTGACCAAAGTGGTTTTACCCACACCTGGGACATCCTCGATCAATAAATGCCCTGCCGCCAGTAAAGCAATCAGGACTTTCTCCAACACTTCATCTTTTCCGATGATTGCTTTTTTCATATTGTCCAGTATTACAATCGTTTTATTATTTCTCATATTATTTCTCCAATTTTGATATCAGTTGGTTACTTATTGCCTATTTATCTATTAATTATATCACGAAATCCCGAATAATCAGAAGGATTTTTGACTTAAAGATAGTCCTAATTATGATATAATGAGTTATATGACAAAATTCAAAAGGAGAAAGCGATGCATTGGGTAAAATTCGAGTTAATGGAAGAATATATGGTAAAAGTTTTCATTGCGGCCGGCGTACCGGAGGATGATGCGAGAATATGTGCCGAGGTGTTGATAGAATCAGACAGAAGAGGCATAGACTCTCACGGAATTGGTCGATTGAAGCCCATTTACATAGACCGGATCATCGAGGGTATCATCAACCCCATCACTAAAATTGATGTCATAAAAGATGGACCCACTACTGCCGTATTGGATGGCAACAATGGAATGGGACAGGTAGTCTCAAAACATGCCATGTCAATGGCTATAGAAAAGGCTAAAAAATTCGGCATGGGAATGGTAGCGGTTAGAAACTCCAATCACTATGGCATAGCTGGTTATTATGCTACAATGGCTACTGAGCAAGGAATGATTGGTATGACTGGAACCAACGCCAGACCATCTATTGCGCCAACCTTTGGTGTCGAAAATATGCTAGGCACAAACCCCTTGGTATTTGGCATGCCTACCGATGAAGCTTTTCCTTTTGTTTTGGACTGCGCTACCTCCATCACCCAGCGTGGTAAAATAGAGGTCTATCAACGCGAGGGAAAAACATTGCCTGAGGGTTGGGTTATTGGTGCTGACGGAAATCCAAGAACCGACACCGAACAGGTGCTTAAGGATTTGCTCACAGGTGGCGCGGCACTGGCACCACTCGGAGGCATCGGAGAAGAACTTGGGGGCTACAAGGGCTACGGCTTTGCTACGATCGTGGAAATTCTGTCTGCGGCATTGCAGGGCGGTGCTTTCCTAAAAGCATTATCCGGATTTCAAGATTCAAAAAAAGTTCCGTACAGGCTTGGCCACTTCTTTTTGGCGATCGACGTGGAGGCATTTACAACATTAGATGAATTCAAGAAAACAACCGGTGATATTCTGAGAGAATTGAGATCCTCTAATAAAGCACCTGGCGAGGATCGCATCTATACTGCAGGTGAAAAAGAGTATCTCGCCTGGGAATATCGGAAAGACAAAGGAGTTCCTGTCAATGATGCATTGGAAAAAGATATTGCTGCAATTGAAAAAATCTATGGCATAACAATCTAAAATATAATAACGGAGGTTATCTTATGTCCGAGTATATTAAAAGAGTCATGGACTCAGCACACAAATATTCTGTCTTTGATTTCGGTATTGTTAAGACAATGTTTATCACCTTTGGCATACTAGTCGGATTATACCTACCTATTCCTCTCTTTCGGATCATCTGGCTCATCATATTGGTCTTTGGATTGACATTTGCTTGGACTATTTATATAACATTTTTTAGAAAATAGGAACTTTTCAGGAGGTGTGACACTTGCCAAGAAACGACAAAGAATTATATGAAACCCAGGTTTTGCGACAATATAAGAAAGAAATGATTACAAAACATAAAAAGAAATTGGATTTTTCACCTTTCAAAAAAGATATGCAGAAAATGTCAGATGATCGATATGAAGAGCTGTGTGGAATGATTCTAGAAAAAACTATAAGAGAACTTCAAACCAGTATGGATAATGGTATATTTACATCAAAAGAACTGGTTGTCTTTTATCTCAAGCGAATCAATCAGTACAATCCACTGCTCAACGCATTAATCGAGTTGAATCCTGATGCACTGAAACTGGCCGAAGAAGCCGATAAGATCAGGAACAAAAGCAAAAAAAGGCCACCACTGCTAGGCATACCTATTATTTTAAAAGACAACATAGGGACAAAAGACAAGATGCACAACACTGCCGGTGCTAAAGCGCTCGACGGGTCCAAAGTCAATAAAGAGGCACCAGTCGTTAGAAAAATAAAGAAACATGGTGGCATCATTTTAGGCAAGGCCAATATGAGCGAATGGGCTTACCAGATGAGCTCCAATGGGGTATGCGGCTATTCAGCACTAGGTGGACAAACAAAAAATCCTTATGGTCTTTTTGATGTAGGTGGGTCCAGTTCCGGTTCGGCAGTCAGTACAGCCATGAATCTGGCTAGTGTGACCTTAGGCTCTGAAACCTGTGGTTCAATTATCTATCCGGCAAGCCAGAACAATATAGTCGGTCTAAAACCGACTCTTGGGCTCTGGAAATCAAAAAGAATCATACCTATAGCCGAGTCTTTTGATACAGCTGGACCTTTGACGCGTAGCGTTGAAGACGCAGCACTGATCAACTATTTTTTATCGGATATTACCGATTTAAACGATAGTGATTTCGAATCAAATTTCAAAACCGATCCCAATAAGCGATTTAAGCTAGGATTAATCGACAATCCTATCATCCATTCGTATTACAGAGACGAGGACGAAACTCTGCTCGACAAAGCGGTGCAAGATCTGGAGGATTTGGGTTTTGTAGTCGATCGAATCATTATAGACGAAAAAGCGTTTGAAGTAGACCTAGATGGTCCATTGGAATATGAGTTCAAAGAATATGTGACGGATTACTTAAAGGAAACTATTTCAGGTAAGCGTACTATCAGTAGCTTAAAAGATGTCTGGAAATATAATCAGAATGATCTAAACACAAGAGCCCCCTATGGACAAGACTTAATTGAAAAATCAGTCTTTACCGACATCAGTAAAAAAGAATGCAGAAAAATAATCAAAAAAGACCGTGCAATCTGCCAAAATGCCATCAATCAGCAACTTAGCAAATATGACGGACTTATTTCCTTGAGCAATCATTTCTCTCTGGTTTACGCATATGCAGGTTATCCCGCTCTAATAGTGCCTGCAGGCTTTAGATCCACAGGAGAACCACTTGGACTGACATTCATTGCTGGCCCATTTGAGGAATGCAAACTCCTAACCATGGGTCATATTTATGAACAGGGGACAAAACACAGGAGGTTAATCTAACTCATATATATTATCTGGTTTCAGTATTGATACCAGGCTCATATGACCATTTTTCAACCATATGATGCGGATTATATGCCTGTTTCGCTTTACGCAATCCCTCAAGTCCCAAATCCTGTTCTCTATTGATAAAGGTAAATCTTTCCAACACGTGATTTGCCATTTTGTGATTTATTGCTGCATAGATTCCCTGGATATCATGGCTTGCCTTTTCGATATGGATCAAAAACATATCTTCGGTCAACGGTTCCCCTATAGAGAAAGCCTTTGGAAGACCGTCAACGTAAATGATAATACCTTCCACACCCCGCTCGCTGTAAAACATCCAATCCGTAAGAATATCCTTGATTCCCTCAAATTCCTTGCACAGGTCCTGATTTTCAGAACACTCTCTGTCAACACACCAGCCTTTGGCAACCAGTAACGCATCCAATGCATTGTCTTGATTGATCAGTTCGATACTATTCCTATCTCTATAAAGCTTCTCGAACTGATTCAGATTATTCTTTTTTCTGTGGTATATCTTACCGGTCAGGCTTACCAGGTCTTCTGTCAGATAGCTGTAATCATAGGAGTCCTCGGTAGTATGAAATTGATTTTCAACATCGTCTACATCTCCTAATATTTCCCACGATAACAGAAGATTTTTGTAAGTCAATCCTACATATCTAAATTTCAACGTAATCTCTTCTGATCTGCAAAACTCAATCAGTGATAAGGTTGATTGCTTTAAAGCCTTTACATCTTCATGATCCCCTATGGGTTCAGAAAAAGCTGTACTGTCTGGATCATTCGGATAAAAACAGATGAAAAGATAGCCATCAAGTTCAATAGCATGCAGATCATATTTGTTTCTCCAAATAATCAAATTGGTTAAATTAAAATCATGTGCCTCCGATTTATAGGACTTGTAATAAGGTTTAAGTAAATCATAATCCTTCTTGAAAATAGGTTTCAGCTTAGTGCTTATTTGCATAATTTACCCCTTCCTTCATAACAATATTGCCTTAGATTGCTATTTTCCAGTGAATTTCGGTGCTCTTTTTTCTTTAAAAGCATTAAGTCCCTCTTTGCAGTCTTCTGTTTGAAGACAAATAGTCTGATTACTGACCTCTTTTTCCAATACTGTTTTCAAATTGGATTCCAGACTAGAGTTTAAAGCGCTTTTTATGAAACTAACAGCAATTGGCGCAGACTGAGACAATCTTTCCGCAAACTTATAGGTCGCATCCTTAAGTTCTTCGTGGCCGACTACATAATTGATGATTCCTAACGACAGCGCCTCGTCTGCACTGATCAAGTCTGCAAGGAACATCAACTCCTTCGCTTTGTGAAGACCAACAATTCTAGGCAAATTATAAGTACCACCAGCATCCGGAACAAGGCCGACCTTTGAAAAGCTTTGTGCAAATTTGGCTTTTTCTGAGGTAAAAATGATATCACAAGCCAAAGCTATGTTAAAACCCGCACCAGCTGCTACGCCATTGACCATAGCGATGACAGGCTTTTTCAGATTCATAATTGTATCCACTACTTCACCCGCGGAATAAATATAGGATCTTTTATCCATTACACTGGTGAGCTGATCCATGTATTGTATATCTCCACCTGAGCAAAAGGCTTTTCCTTCACCAGTCAATACTATAACCCTGATTGCATTATCATTTTCGGCTTGTTTCAATGCAGTCACTGTCTGCTCTATCAACAATGGATGAAGTGAATTCAGTGATTCGGGCCTATTGAATGTGATGGTTGCTATGTTGTCCTTTACCTCATATGTTATTAATTGTGTTTGCTCCATAACCAATACCTCCTTTTTGGTTTAAACCTTGATTTTAGTTCATTATAACATAAATGGCGACTTGTTTTACCAGTTTCGTTAATAAAAAAAGATAGGAGAGTGTGTTTTCTCCTATCATGTTCCTTGAAGATATTAATCGATTCCAGATTCATTAGTCTTGAATTGCGCTAGTCCATTCGCAACACCACGGTGTACTAAGACCGGTAAAATAAGTGTGCCCTGGTGTTTCGCACTGAATCTGTTCCTGTAGGGGATCTGGTAGAGTAGCCCATGGCTGAGGTTCAACAAAATTTGTGACTACAATCAAAGCCAATAACGTTAGAGCAATTAATAAAACACTTTTATAACCCTTTTTCTCTTTCATCTTAAACCTCCTGGTTTTTTGATATCCAGTAATTTTATTTTCTTCAGGTCAAGATTATTATTGTCTAATTACTAAATATTTAATTAATATACTCATTTATTTACTGTAAATATATATGTACTTTATAGTTAATAATTTAATACATTTTACTGATTTTGTCTACCTCATTTAACCCTTTTTTGACATAAATTTAATTATTTTTGATTTTTTTTTATAATATGTTAGAATATGTTGACAATATTTTTTCAATCGAGGTGAACGCATGACCAGCAAAGATAATTCAATTCCAAAAGATAAATTAGCTTCATTATTTTTTTTCTATGTTTCGATGAATCACGAATATTTAAGCAAACCTTTTGTGGAGTTTTTTAGGACAAAATACAATTTGAACCGTCACCAGATGGCAGCTGTTGTTTATTTAAAAGACTTCAAGTCGCTTACCATGACCCAGTTATCTGAAAAAATGAGTATCAGTAAACAACAGGCATCTCAATTGGTTAAATCACTTGTATCAAAAAAATTAGTGACCAGACACATTTATGAGGAAAATAGGCGAGTCGTTTTTATTGAACCTACCGATTTGGCCATTCAAGTGTTGACCGAGGGAGAAATCATGTTTTTGAAGCATGCAATGAAAAAAATCGAGCAGTCCTTAGGCGACGATACAGAAAAATTCGAGGCCTCAATCAGATATTTATCTGACGTGATTCCTAAAATAGATTTTTCATTCAAAGATAATGAGTAATCCAACAAAAAACCGATAGGCGATTGCCTATCGGTTTACTGTGCAATTAATTAAAAGCTCTGGAATTCTATACCCTCAGGCTTTTCAAATAATGAATCATCTAATGGTACGTTGATTTCCAGCTTTGTGGTCTCACCTGTCACTATTACGGTTCCACCATCTTCTATCTCATATCTGTAAAGTATTGGATACTCTACAGAATACCAGAATCTTGTTACTTGTTGATATCCTTCATAGGAGTTATCCAACTCCATATAAACAGCTTTCTTTCCATCAATCGTTACAATCTTAGCCTCGACTACCGGCTGATCAAAAAAAGCTTCTGCTAGAGATGTGCCTTCCCAGTCCACAACTGCACTCTCCTCACCATGATATACATCATCGCTGGACATAAATCCAGTTGAATCCCCTTCATTGTACATATAGGTTATTCCCTCATCTGCATCATAGATGGATATGCTCTTGATACCCATATTGACATTTTCGGTACGTTGAGATTCACCCTTAAAATATGTTGTCATAACTGATGTCATGTCCGACATGCTAACCGTCGTTTCCATGACATAGCTGTCTGGCATAGTGTAACTTATGGTCTCAAGTAGTTCAAACCCTTCCAGTTCAACCGACACTTCAGTTGTTGTTTGTACAGTGGTGGTTTCTGGGGGTTGGGTTGTAGATGCGACTGGTGCTGTAGTTGTTGCTGGTGGGGTTGTCTGGTTTTGAAGCATGCAATGGAAAAAATCGAGAAATCCTTAGGCGATGATACGGAAAAATTCGAAGCCTCAATCAGATATTTATCTGATGTAATCCCTAAAATAGATTTTTCATTCAACGATAATTATTAAAAAAAAGTCCAGCAAATGATTGCTGGACTTTGATATTGTAAATCAATAATTCTGAAATTCAATCCCCTCTGGTTTTTCAAACAATGAGTCGTCCAATGGCACATCAACCTCAAGCATTGTTGTTTCACCAACCACTATCACAGAAGTGCCATCTTCTATTTCATATCTGTATAATAACGGGTAATCTAAAGAATACCAAAATCTTGTTGTCTGATCGTAACCGTCATAAGAATTATCTAATTCTATATAGAGAGCTTTTTTACCTTCAATCGTTACAATTTTTGCCTCTACAACGGGTTGATCAGCATAAGCATCTGCAAGTGATGTATTTTCCCAGTTCACAGAGGTGTTCTCTTCACCATAATAAATATTGTCATGATTGTCAGTCATAAAGCCTGTCGAATCTCCTTCATTGTACATATATGTGATACCTTC
>CAKMKB010000281.1:0-2196 GCA_927435965.1 uncultured Clostridia bacterium | reverse complement strand
TGTTGATGGAATTTGCTGATGAGAACTTGATATTTCTAGCTTTCAATCCAGCCCTCATAATCTCATCATTGAGAATTATTTTAACAGCTGATTGAGCATCGTCAAAATTGCCGTCTATAGCTACGACATGGGTGTTGTGTCCCTCCTGAGTTACCATCTGCAGTCTCTGAACCTGGCTGACACCGTTTTCGGGATAGAACACTACAATTCTGATGCCTTCAATATCCTTGAAGCCCTCCAAGGCCGCCTTTCCAGTGTCTCCTGATGTGGCTGTTAGAATGACAATATCCTCACTGGAGTTACAGTTTTCCTCAGCCTTTTTCATCAGATATGGCAGTATGGACAAGGCTATATCTTTAAATGCGATTGTTTTTCCATGGAACAGCTCCATAATAAAGACGTCACCTGTCTTCACTATCGGGACAATTTCTTTTGTGTCAAATTTCTCGTCATAAGCACCGTTCACAGATTCTTTCAGTTGTTCTTCACTGAAGTCATCAAAAAACAAGCCAATGATCTTTTGTGCTATCTGATTGAAATCAGCGTCTTTTATATCCTCAGTTCGAAGCTTGATTTCACTTAAATCCCGCGGTACAAACAGTCCGCCATCTTGAGATAGGCCCATCACTATTGCCTCTGAAGGCGTTACTTTTATTTTGTTGTTTCTTGTGCTCTCAAACACTCTTGCCATCTGATCCTCCTGTGTTGTTGCATCACTTACGCCTTTTATTATGATATACTGCCCTAAATCTAATTACAAGTGTTTTTTTATTGGAAACAAAATTAAAAAAAGACCATGGTGTTCCATGGCCTCAATAATCGTTATTGTCTGTATCTTTCTTGGTGACTATATCCACGGATGCGCTTGCGCCTATCCTGTCCGCTCCGGCGTTGATCATCTTGATGGTTTTTTCATGATCTCTTATGCCTCCCGATGCCTTCACCTTGAGAGCGTCTCCGACCGTCTTTTTCATGAGTTTGACGTCTTCCTCAGTTGCTCCACCTGTGCTGAATCCAGTTGAGGTTTTGACAAAATCCGCGCCACCCTCTTTTGAGAGCTCGCAGGCCTTGACCTTCTCGTCTTCAGTCAACAGGCATGTTTCTATGATGACCTTGACTGTCTTTCCTTCTGCAGCATTCACTACCGCCTGAATATCTTCAAGAACTACGTCATAATTCTTGTTTTTCAATGCTGCTATGTTGATGACCATATCCAGCTCGTCCGCTCCTGCATTGACAGCCATTTTTGCCTCGAAGGCTTTGACTTCTTTCATGGTACAGCCTAATGGAAATCCTATGACTGATGTGACTGCCACATTGCTTCCTTCGAGAAACTCCTTAACATGCTTCACGTAGTATGGGTTTACACATACTGATGCGAACTTGTATTGTGTGGCTTCCTCGCAAATTTTTCTGACTTGCTCTATGGATGTTTCCGGTTTTAGTATTGTATGGTCAATGTAGGATGCCAGATTTTTCAACTTCATCACCTCGATTACTTAATCAATTCAACTATTTCATTGTTTTTAAGGCCTGCTGCATTGCCTTCTTCTATATCTACATGCATCTCGAGCCTATAATTTTTGTTGACACGAACCAGCACATTTTCAAAAACAAGGGCTCTCTCACCAGATGTGCGAACCTTGACGATGTCTTTGTCAGCTACTCCGAATTCTTGTGCATCCTCTGGGCTCATGTGAATATGTCTTGCAGCTACAATCAGTCCCTTTTCCAAATCTACTTCTCCTGCAGGTCCCACAAGCTTTACACCAGGTGATCCCTCTAGCATTCCTGAATCCGCTACAGGTGCTTTTAAGCCAAGGGTAAAGCCATCTGCAAACGAGATCTCTATTTGTGTCTCTTTTCTAGCCGGGCCAAGTATCCTTACACCTTTTATGGTGCCTTTAGGTCCAACAAGATCCACTTTTTCCTCGCAAGCGAATTGACCTGGCTGTGAAAGATCTTTCATGGGTGTTAGTCTATACCCTTCTCCAAATAATGTATTTATATCTTTCGTAGACAAATGTAGATGTCTATTAGATAAACCTATTGGTATTGATGTTTTCATTTTTGTTTACCTCCTAATAGTTTATTGTTAACATATAAATTATATTAGATATTCTAAGACATTACAACTTTTATCGTTTCAGGCTATCCAGAATATCGAAAAAATCAGGGTTTGACACATTAATACAG
>CAKMKB010000280.1:0-4940 GCA_927435965.1 uncultured Clostridia bacterium | reverse complement strand
GGTATTTGGTTGTTTTAATTTTTTGTTGAAAGAAGCTCCCTACGCTGGCATTATCCAGATCAGGTAAATGGTCAGAATAGTATCAATTCGATCTCAGCCAATTCTTTGGCTCCCATGTCCTGATTGAATTATATAGCAGTAGGTAGGTAGGTGTCAAGACTAACCCACTAAATCCTTGCCACTCCTGAATCACGAGCAGCTTGTCTTACAGCCTCAGCCACTTTCTCCATGTATCCTTTGTCAAAAGCTAAAGGAAGTATACAATCCACACTTAGCTTGTCGCCAACAGCATCCGCTAATGCAAGTGCTGCTGCAAGCTTCATTGGCTCATTGATGTCGGATGCTCTCACATCCAGGGCCCCTCTGAATATTCCCGGGAAGGCCAACACATTGTTGACCTGGTTCGGAAAGTCAGATCGTCCTGTACCGACAATAAATGCCCCTGCTTCTTTGGCCAGATCAGGCATAATCTCAGGTAGCGGGTTAGCCATAGGAAGCACAATTGATTTTTCGCTCATGGATGCCACCATATCTTTTGTGACAACATCAGGTGCCGATACACCTATGAATATATCCGCTCCAACCATGGCGTCTGCCAGGGTGCCGTCTCTGTTGCTCTTGTTGGTTGTGTCTGCCAGCCCTTGCTTGAATGGATCCAGGTTTTTCCTGTTTCTGCTGATAATGCCTGTCCTGTCGCACATGAAGATATCCTTTATACCCAGACTGATCAACAATTTGGCAATTGAGTTTCCTGCTGCGCCAGAACCATTGATGACTGCGGTGACGTCCTCTATCTTTTTGTCTGCTAGTTTCAATGCATTGATAACAGCAGCTGTTGTGACAATGGCAGTGCCATGTTGGTCATCATGAAATACGGGGATGTTCATTATTTTCTTGAGCTTCTCTTCTATCTCAAAACATCTCGGTGCTGCGATATCCTCCAGATTGATGCCACCAAACACGGGCTCCATCATTTTCACGATTCTGACAATCTCATCGGGATCCTTTGTATCCAGACAGATCGGAAACGCATCCACATTGCCAAATTCCTTGAACAACACGCATTTACCTTCCATTACAGGAATGGATGCCGAGGCCCCTATATCACCAAGACCTAGAACAGCCGTTCCATCTGACACGACAGCGATCAGATTAGATTTTGATGTGTAGTCATATACCTTATTGATATCCTTGTGTATTTCCCGACAGGGCTCAGCCACACCTGGTGTGTAGGCTACTGACAAATCTTCCTTATTTTTAACGGGCACCTTGCTGTTGACAGTGATTTTACCCACAAGTCTTTTATGAAGATCCAATGCCATTTGATTATAGTCCATTTTATTACCTCCCATTGTCTACATCTTCTATTATTATAATTCTTCTATTTATTTTCTTCTTTGAGCTTCCTCATCTTTTCTCGCATGAGTGGTTTGATGCCGCCAGCTTCCAATATGCTCATGGCGTATTCTCCCAGCTTGTCGGTTTTTAGAACCTCTCCCGTCTCGTTGATAGTCAGTTCTCCCGCCTCTATATCCAGTACAATCAGCTGTCCGTCTTTTACCTTCGAGCTGATGCCTTTGCAGGTGATCAGGGGTAATCCCAGGTTGATTGAATTTCTGAAGAATATCCTGGCAAATGAGTCTGCCAACACTACACTAGTACCCATGTTGATGATAGCTATAGCGGCATGTTCCCTACTTGATCCGCATCCGAAATTTGATCCAGCCACTACGATGTCGCCCTTTTGGAATTTCTCCGCGATTTCCGGGCTGACACCACTTAGGCATCTCTTGCCAATTTCTTGCGGGTTTGTGATTTCGAGAAATCTTCCCGGATAAATCTGATCTGTGTCAATGTTGTTGCCTAATACAATTACTTTTCCAGTTATTTTAGTTTCCATCTTATTGATCCCCTCCTACTATAGGATTGGTCAGATAGCCAGTCAAAGCTGAAGCGGCTACAGTAGCCGGTGATGCCAGATATATCTTGGACTCTGTACTCCCCATTCTTCCAGGGAAGTTTCTGTTAGAAGTTGATACACATACCTCTCCTGATGCAATAACGCCCTCATGAGCGCTCAGGCACGGCCCGCAACCGGGTGTCGAGATGGTAGCACCAGCATCCATCAACTCTTGAAGATAGCCCTTCTTGATACTCTCCTGCATCACTTCGGTCGATGCGGGAATCACCAATAATCTCACCCATTTTGCTATCTTTTTGCCCCTGAGTATATCGGCAGCAGCTTCAATATCTTCCAACCTTCCCCCTGTGCAGGTTCCTACAAAGGCCTGATCTATTCTCACCTTTTCAACATCATCAAGATTAAACACATTGTCCACACTTGATGGTGCAGCCACCTGGGGCTCAAGGTCTGTCACTTCAAAATGATAGGTTTCGCTATACTGATAGCCTTCGTCGGTGAAAACCACTTCATAAGGTCTTACCGCTCTTTTAGAGACATATTCCAACACTTCGTCATTGGGTTGCATATAGGCGGTTTTAGCGCCCATTTCCACTGCCATATTGCAGATGACCATCCTTCCGGCTACACCAAGCTGTTCAACGTATGTTCCTGTAAAGTCAATGGCTTTGTATACAGCCCCATCTGCCTTCAGCTTCCCTAGTACTAGCAGCACAACGTCTTTGGGCATGACCCCATGTTTGGGAATGCCGTCTATTCTGACTTCAATCACTTCAGGAACTCTGAACCAGAGCTCGCCTGTCATCAAAATGGTTGCCATATCTGTGGCGCCGACACCTGTCCCCAGCGCTCCGAAAGCTCCATGTGTTGTAGTGTGGGAATCTGTTGCTACCAGTATCATTCCTGGATATACCAGTCCGGCCTCAGGCATTACCTGATGACATACGCCTGCATTCACATCAAAATGGTAAGTCAGATCCTGTTGTCTGGCAAACTCACGCATTTCTTTATGGATCTGTGCCGATGCAATGGTTGGTGCTGGAGCATAGTGGTCAAAGACAAAGGCCGCTCTGTCCTTATCCCATACCTTTTCGCCGTCCATTTCGTAGAATGAGTACACAGTCTGTAGATACAAGTCGTTGATTTCCGCAAAGTCAACCTTTGCCATGACTATTTCTCCAGTTTCTACTGTCTCTCTGCTGCTGTTTTTCGCTAAAATCTTTTCAATCGCATGCATTGAAGTCCTCCTTTTCCTCACCGAGATAACAAGTCGAGAACAGACACTGCTGTCTGTTCTCGTTTCATGGTCAATCAAGTGTCATGAATTAATTCTATCACATTAAGTTAGCTATAGGAATAGCCTGATGAGGAAGCTGGCGAGGATCAGCATAAAGGCTCCTCCGATACGTGATGAAATTTGGGCAAATGGCATCAGGTCCATTCTGTCTGCTGCTGAAAGAACCGCAACGTCTCCTGTTCCGCCCATGTTTGCCATACACAATCCAGCTGTGATCGAAGATTCTATCGGATAGAATCCAACCAGTCTGCCTACAACCCCAGATCCAACGATAGCGCCTAATACTGTCACGCCTACTAACAATACATATTGAAGTGTGAAAGCATCAATAACTTGTTGAAGGTTAGTATAAGCAACACCGATACCAACCAATAGTGTTGGTGTAAGGTTCTTCATGATGAACTGGAACCACTGATATGCACTTTCCTCATATTCAGCAGGTACTATACCTGTTACCTTAGCTATAGCAACCGCTATGATCATCCATGCGTATGAGTGGATAGCTGGAACAAATTTACCAATGATTCTTCCTAAGACAAAGAAGGTCACTGCAAACAATAATCCCTTACCTAACATTTCAAGGCTGATTGCCGCTCTTGTCTCTTTTATGTCCGCTTTCTGCTCTCTATTTGAAGAGGCAATGATCAGTTCACCTTCTCCTGTCAAAGCTGGCTTTTTCTTACCAAGTCTATTCAGCAATCCACCTGCGACTATAGCCATGGCATTACCCATTGCTACTGCAGGAATCATGACTGAAAGCACATCAGCAGGTTCTCTGCTAAGAGCCTCACCAAATATATTAGATAGCGGAACTGCTCCGGCACCCATGCCGCCGCCCATGATTGGCACGCCTATGTATAGGATGGCTTCAGTTGCACCATAGCCAATCAATGCGCCAACAAGCCCTACAGCTCCGAGAGCTACCAATACACCACCGATGATTGCCGGAAGGTATCTAACTGCGGCCCTTATTAGCAGTTGCTTGTTCATTCCAAGTATACTACCTGCAATCAAGGCTGCGATGTAGAAATCCAAGAATCCTTCTCCGACCATAAAGTTTTTGATGATTTCAACAGTTGCTTCCGGTAATACACTGTAGGTAGCTAATGCTGCGGATCCAAAGATGATGACAATAGGTCCTCCACCAAGATATGATTTGACAATTGGCAGATGAGTCCCGATTTCATTTAGTATGGCACCAATAATCATCATTACAGCAAATGCGCCAATCATACCTTTAGGGAGAACTCCCATATAGGTACCAATCAATACCACTGCTGTCAACGCACCAAACACAGGTAGTGAAATACCCATAATTCTGTAGCCTGTTGCTTCATTAGACATAAAACTTCCTCCTAGAAAATTATATTTTCAAGCCGCATTCATCCTACACCGTTAATAAATCAGAAAATTCCAAAAATCTCAGTATGCAATAAATTATGCCATGGTGTATGTAAGATGTTACAGCATGATTTCAACGTAAACCTTTGATATAGAAAACCTTTTCTTGATTATACTATTGTTTATTATAAAAAAGACTTTTTAGAATTAACTAAAATGTTTTTCAACTTTATAAAATATTGACTATATTTTAACAATAACTACAAACAGTAGATTATTCTCGAAAAACATTCTATAATAAGGTAAGCGTTTCATTGACTAAATCAACTGATTTCTGTGAGGTGAATAGGAATGTATGATGAAATTATACCTAATGATTAC
>CAKMKB010000279.1:0-2473 GCA_927435965.1 uncultured Clostridia bacterium | reverse complement strand
GCATATAAAAAAGAAATCTCCGCTTATTGTTAATGAAAATCATTTGCAAAATCATTATTTTGTATTATAATGATAATGTAAATGAATAAGCAATTAACAAGATGAAGGAGGAATAGCATGCCAAGTAAAGGAATTATACTGGCTGTAGTTTTAGGTGTGATTGGATTAGCTTTGATTCCAAAATATATAAATGCTAATAAAAAGCAGGATACAACCAACAATGAAAATACAGCTGTGACAGTTAAACAAACAAAGGAGGAAAGTGAAATCGTGATGAAAGAAATACACTTAGCGGGAGGATGCTTCTGGGGTCTGGAGGAATACATGGACAGGCTGCCGGGTGTGTTTGACGTGACTTCCGGTTATGCGAACGGAACTACGGAAAACCCGAAATATGAAGACGTTCTTTATAAGAATACCGGTCATGCGGAGACGGTTCATGTCAGATATGATTCAGACGTAGTGGATTTGAGGACCTTGTTGTTGTATTATTTCAGAGTCATAGACCCGACAAGTGTCAACAAGCAGGGTAATGATGTGGGCTCTCAGTACAGAACAGGCATTTACTACACAGATGAGACTCAGTTAGAAGTCATCAACAAAATCATCGCTGACGAGCAGACCAACTACACCAAACCAATAGTGGTTCAAGTGGAACCATTGAAGCATTACTATCTGGCAGAGGAATACCACCAGGATTATCTTAAAAAGAATCCAAACGGTTACTGTCACATCGATTTGAATCTGGCGGATGATATTATCATAGACCCTGAAAAATACATCAAACCTGAGGATGAAATCATCAAGCAAAACCTGTCAGACCTGGAGTATGAGGTTACCCAAAATGCAGCCACCGAGAGACCTTTTACCCACGAGTACTGGAACTTCAATGGAAAAGGAATTTACGTGGACATCGTTACCGGAGAACCGTTGTTTACATCAATGGACAAGTTTGATTCCAACTGCGGATGGCCAAGCTTCGCAAAGCCAATCGAAGAGGAAGTGGTTGAGTTCGAGAAAGATACGACTTTCAACATGGTCAGAACAGAGGTTAGAAGTAGGGTAGGAGATTCCCATCTAGGGCATCTTTTCGAAGATGGACCTAAGGAACTGGGAGGACTGAGATATTGCATCAATGGCGCTTCCCTGAGATTTATCGAGTATGAAGACATGGAAAAAGAGGGATATGGCGATCTGATGAGACTCTTTGATTGAAAAAGTATTAAATACATAATAGTATAATTCAAAAGCCTCAGCAGTCTTTAAAGACTGCTGAGGCTTTCTTATTAGTTTCTATCCGAGAACCTTATGAATCATATTGACCAGAATGTTGACGCCGTTTAACATCGCATCCTTGTTGAATGACATTTCGGGATTATGGAGTCCCGGTGTCAGATTGCATCCTAGGCCTAGATAGGTTGTCTTGAGTGATGGTTTGGCTTTTGTAAATTCATGGAAATCCTCGGAGCCTGTTGTCGTCCTTTCGCCAAGCAAACCATTTTCACCCAAGACCTCGATTATGGACTGGCTGGCTATCTGAATCATGCTGTCATCATAGACTGCAGCTGGTAATCCAGGTACAATAGTGACTTCTGCACTGCAACCCACGGTAGACGCGCCTGTTAGGATGGCATCGCGAACCTTCTCTATCAACAATGACATAGCCTCATTAGTGTTGGCTCTCAAATCAACAGCAAGTTGTCCTGTTCCTGGAATTGATGTGGTTCGGGCATCCCCAGCATTGATTGCTATTAACTTTGCGGATGCTGGGATAGTTGGATCAATCCAGATGGCATTGACAGCGTTGATGATGGCCGCCATAGCGTCAATCGGGTTCTTACCCATGTGAGGGCGACCTGAATGGGCAGTCTCTCCATGGATTGTTGCAACTATAATGGTCAGCGCACCGTGTCTTAAAGCAGATATTGCCTCTCCAAGCTTAGCCTCTTCTATAGGTCGCAGGTGAATGCCAACACACATATCAACATCATCTATGACACCTGCTTTAGCCATGGCTCTGGCACCGCTTGTCATCTCCTGCTCTTCAGAGGGTTGGAAGATTAATTTGAGAGTACCTCGTTTGACGACATTTAACTCTTTCGAAACTATTCCGGTAAATAAACCCATAGTTGAATGGGCATCATGACCACAGGAGTGCATAGCGACTTTTTTTCCATCTATTATATGATTCAGAGCATCCATATCAGCCCTGACAGCAAGGACCGGACCAGGTTCAGCCCCGTGAAGTGTAGCGGTCAAACCGGTTCCTGCGATACCTGACTTCACTTCAAAGCCATTTTTATTGAGATAATCAGAGAGATAAGCAGATGTTTTATACTCCTGCATCGCCAATTCGGGGATGGCATGCAAATCATTATACACCTTTAAAATCTCTTCTTTCTTGCTGGATGACAATTTGATAATCTGGTCAATCATATAAAACTCCTCTATTCCATATTTGCTAGTTGGTAAG
>CAKMKB010000278.1:0-18448 GCA_927435965.1 uncultured Clostridia bacterium | reverse complement strand
GGGTGATAGAGCAAATCGCCTTTTATCAAGAATCAGAAGTACACAGCTGAAGATAATGAAGTAGAAGAAGAAATCATCAACGTGCAGATCAACAAGGACAATGATTATGATGAGTATTTGCTATATCAGCCACCATATTTTTCCCGGCAATATCTTTTCCAATAGCAAAAGGAATAGAAATGGTATCATCCTTGTATTCTTTCGACACAATCAGTTCCTTTAAAAACACATCTGACTTGTTGTTGTTTGGAACCTCTATTCCTACTGCTGCTTTTCCCGGTATTGGTGCTTCTATTCTGACATCAGATTTAGCGAGGTTTAAAGCGATATCCTTAGAAAGATTTGTGATTCTACTGACTTTAACACCAGGTGCAGGTTGCAGTTCATATCTTGTGATTGTAGGACCTCTGTTGATCTGAACCAATTTACAATCTATACCAAAGCTTTTCAGTGTTTTTAGAAGAATATCTGCACTCTCAATCGCTTCTCTTTTCTCGTTTGTAATATTGTTATGAACATTATCATCAAGCAGACTTATATCCGGTAACCTGTATGCTTCATTTTTTGCCTGCAGATTAGCTTTCAATTTAACTTCCTCGAAGGTATCATCTTTTTGTTTCAGTGGTTTTTCCGGCTTTTCAAACTTAGGTTGTTGGATATTTTCATCCTTTTTATCATGAACTTCATGGGTTCTTATTGGTTCTAATGGCTTTTTAGATGACACGTCCATGTCAAAAACTCTTTGCTTATTTACTTCACCTTTTATATTGTAATCATTATAGGAATAATCTTTTATCTGGCTTTTTTCAACTTTTGTCTCAATGGTAGCTTGTTTCTTTCTCTTTTTCTCATTCTTGTCTTCAATAAAAACAAATTCATAGATTGATTTGAATAGGGTCTGGAAAAAAGCTTTTGTTCGGTTGAAAAATGTGCTGGACATCAGGTAAGCGCTCTTTTGAGTTATTAAAATCAGACAAATGAGTATTACTGCGCCATTAACTATAATAGAACCGACTCGGCCTAATAAGAACACCAATAAATAGGATATAAAACCACCGATTATACCACCACCGGAAATCTGTGAATCTAGACTTCCTTTGATAAAATAATCCGCCACTGTTCTTAGATCTCTTACAGAAAATATATTGGATTCAATAACAACAGTATCAGTAATCGTCAATATTGAAATGATACATATGAATATCACCAATGCGAACTTGACATTGGATGCCTTCTGTTGCTTCATGTAATTAACAAAATAAAGAAGCCCGATAATCAAAAACAAATATGGGACTAATATGTAGCCTTTGCCTGATAAGACTTTAAGAAAACGTGTCAAATAACCAAATATCAGACCCGTCTCGTAACGCCTGGAAACAAAAAACAACAATGCTATGACAATATAAACAACACCCTTTACCTCATTCAGCAACCGGTCATTCATCTTTGATGTTTTTGCAGCAGGTTTTCTTTTACTGGTTTTTGTTGTCTTTCCTTTAGTTGTTTTGCCAGTTTTGTTACTCAATATCTCACCCTCTTACGAAATCAATTTAATCATAGGAAAAAAATTGTTAAGAGTCCTAACGCGAATACATATATCGAAAAGTAATATAACTTGCCTTTCTTTATTAGATTCATCATAATCCCTATTGAAAGAATGCCTGCGGTAAAAGCTGCCATCATGCCAATAAAGAGATTGGCGTTTATGACAATATTTGCTGTGCTGATAGAAAGCGTCTCCAATAATGTTGCTCCGAAAATAGCTGGTATGGATAACAGGAATGAAAAACGTGCTGCTTCCTCTCTATCTAGACCCATAAACAAAGCTCCCACTATAGTCGATCCCGATCTGGATATACCAGGGGCAATCGCCATACCCTGAAACACACCAATAAGTATCGCTTTCGAAAAAGGTATATTGGACAAATCGTGATTTCTCTTACCAATCTTTTCTGATAACAACAGTAAAATCCCTGTAAATATCAACGCATATCCGACAAATTTCAAATCGGTATATAGGAAATCGAATAGATCATTGAATACGAGTCCAATGAAAACTGTTGGTATAGTAGCGATTACAATCAGCAATGCCATTCTTTCGTAGAGTTCAAATTTGCTGTTTTGCCTTTTAGCAATCTTTCTGATGAGACTAAAAAACGAAAAAAATAATCTGACGATATCTTTTCTAAAATAAATGATAACAGCAATCAAAGTGCTAAAATGAAGCATAACACTATAAAAAAGATTTCCTTCTTCTATACCAAATATGTTGCTCAGTATGGCTAGATGTCCTGAACTACTAACCGGTAAAAACTCTGTCAATCCTTGTACCAATCCTAAAATAATTCCTTCAAATAAAGTCATAAATCCTCCAGTTTGATTATATCACAAACTTCCAATGAATATCAATTCAGACCAGTATGTCCAAATCCTCCAGATCCTCTTTCAGAGGATTCGATTACTTTCACTTCCCTCACTTCAGCCATCTCAACTTTTGCAAATATCATCTGAGCAATTCGGTCACCCTTATTAATTTCAAAATCTTCATTACCTAGGTTGATTAGTATAACCTTGATTTCACCTCTATAATCACTATCAATAGTTCCTATACCGTTTACAAGACTTATGCCATGTTTAATAGCCAACCCGCTTCTTGCTCTAACCTGTGCTTCAAATCCTCTAGGTATCTCTAAGGAGATGCCTGTCGGCACCAGATATCTCTCCATAGGCTTTAAAACGATAGTTTCTTCGACATTAGCCCTCAAATCCATTCCTGACGACCCTTCCGTCTCATACTTAGGTAAATCAAACTCATTGTTTTTAAGAATCTTAACAAACATGCCAATCCTCCTTAATACATTTTAAATAAATTATCTATTTCCTTATTATCATCAATATTGCCAGTGAATGCAATATTAAAGTCACTTTCCTTAAATAACATTTTCGAAACATCTAGGACATCTCCATAAACAACCTTCTCTATTTTAGGAATGATGTCTTCAGGTTGGATCGTTTCGTTGTAGAACAATTCCCTCCTACCCAATACGGTCATTCTATTCGATGTGTTTTCAAGGCTTAATATGTAGTTGCCTTTAATCTGCGATTTTGCTCTCTCAAACTCAGATACTGAGATATCTCCTTTTCTGAAGCTATCAATCTCAGATTTTATCTGTTGAAGTGCCTCTTCAACATTCTCCTCTTTCAGAGCTGAGTATATACCGAACAACCCTGACATTTTATAGCTGGAATGAAATGAGTAGATGCTGTACACTAGACCGCTTTTTTCCCTGATGTTCTGAAACAACCTTGAACTCATGCTTCCGCCTAAGACATTGTTTAGAATATTGGTTGAATAATAGTGAGGGCTATTTCTTTCAAATCCCTTCACGCCAATGCAAAAATGCAACTGTTCTATATTTTTATGAACGCCTTGTTTATTGGCGGTGTATTCAAATGATTTTGGCGTTTCTTTAATCTTAATCGTCTTTCTGAAATTGCTGAAATATTTGTTACACAGCTGCTTCACCTCAGCAAGGGTTGTGTTGCCCACTATTGATATGACTACATTATCAGAGGTGTAATAGTTATCCATATAATCATCGATGGTCTGTCTGTTTATCCCATTGACAGATTGGATGTCTCCAAGAATCGGATATGAAATTGCATTACCTTCAAAGGATATCTTAGTCAGCAACTCATGTACATAATCTTCTGGAGAGTCTTCATACATAAGTATTTCCTCAAGTATTACTTTCTTTTCTTTCTCCAGTTCCTCTTCATCAAAAACGGAGTTGAAAATCATATCTGATAGTATCTCTAAAGATTTATCAAAGAAATATGAAGCAACCTTTGTATAATAACCGGTGCATTCTTTTGTAGTAAAGGCATTAATTTGTCCACCCATGCTGTCTATTTCCTCTGCTATGTCGAATGCGCTTCTATTTTTGGTGCCTTTAAAAAGCATATGCTCAATCATATGAGATATGCCATTGTTAATTGTCGTTTCATTTATAGAACCTGCTCCTACCCAAATACCGGTTGAAACAGATTTGACGTGGTCTATTTTCTCGAAAACAATTCGTAAGCCGTTGTCCATTATTATTTTGTGTATCATTTATCCTCCTGAATATAAAGAAATCCCTCTTAAAGAGGGATTTAAGTCCATGATTATTTATCGGTGTCTGTCTCTTTAAGAGCATCTTTCCTTGATAATTTAATTTTTCCTTGCTTATCTATTCCTATGACTTTAACAAGAACTTCTTCGCCCTCTTTTAGAACGTCCTCAACCTTGTTGACTCTTTGCTTAGAGATTTCAGAAATGTGAACCAGACCTTCTTTCTTATTTCCTATATCTATGAAAGCGCCAAAGTTCATTATCTTTACAACCTTACCCAGATACATTTCGCCGACTTCTATGTCTTTGATAATCGCTTCAATGATCGCTTTTGCTTTAAGTCCAGCCTCTGGATTAAGTGCTGCTATCATAACAGAGCCATCGTCTTCTATGTCAATCTTAACGCCTGTATCTTCGATGATTTTGTTGATTACTTTACCACCAGCGCCTATAATTTCTCTGATCTTATCTGGATGAACCTTCATATAGATAATCTTAGGAGCGTATTGTGATACCTCTTCTCTAGGTTTAGAAATGCATTCATTCATTTTATCCAATATGAACAGACGGCCTGCTTTTGCCTGGTCAAGGGCTTGCATTATAATATTTCTGTCAATGCCATGAATTTTCATGTCCATTTGAATAGCAGTAACACCTTCAGCTGTACCTGCAACTTTAAAGTCCATATCGCCAAGGAAGTCTTCCATTCCTTGAATGTCTGTTAGAACTACGACATCATCACCTTCTTTTATAAGACCCATTGCTATTCCGGCTACCGGTGCTTTGATCGGTACGCCTGCATCCATCAATGACATGGAACTACCACAAACGCTGGCTTGTGAAGTTGAACCATTAGAACTCAACACCTCTGAAACCAATCTCAATGTATAAGGAAAGTCTTCCTTCTTAGGTAGTACAGGTATTAAAGCCCTTTCTGCCAAGGCACCATGACCGATTTCTCTTCTTCCAGGGCCTCTAATCGGAGAAGGTTCTCCAACACTGTATCCTGGAAAATTATAGTGATGCATATAACTTTTATTCTCTTCTTCTGATATACCATCAATAATCTGTATGTCACTTGCTACTCCTAGAGTTGCAACTGTCAATACTTGTGTCTGACCTCTAGTGAACAGACCAGTGCCGTGTGTTCGCGGTAATATGCCAACTTCACATGATATAGGTCTTATTTCATCTATTTTTCTATTGTCAGGTCTGATACCTTTTTTGACGATATTTGTTCTAACTTTATCTTTAACGATATCATACAATATTTCTTTAATATCCTTAACGTTGTCAGGATATTTTTCTTCGAAATACTCTTTAACTTCGGTTTGAACCAACTCAGTTTTTTCTTCTCTCTCCTGCTTGTCTGCAGAATTGATAGCGTCATCAAATTTTTCATCTGCAAAAGCTAGAATTTCATTCTTGATTTCTTCAGAGGGTGAAACAAACTCAATCTGAGATTTTTCTTTTCCAATTTCACTTCTTATTTCTTCAATGAATTCACAGATTTTAGCGATTTCACCGTGTGCCTGCATAATAGCTTCAAGAATAGTCTCTTCAGGAACTATATCCGCTCCGGCTTCAACCATCATAACCGCGTCTTTAGTTCCAGCCACTGTCAAATCAAGTTTTGATAATTCTCTTTGTGCCTGATTTGGATTAACAATCAGTTCACTATCAACTAGACCCATATTGACACCACCAATTGGTCCATCAAAAGGTATATTTGATACTGATAACACTGCTGAAGCTCCTATCATGGCTGCAATCTCAGGAGAGCAATCCTGATCTACTGACATAACCGTTGTTACTACCTGGACATCATTCCTAAATCCATGTGGGAACAGTGGTCTTAATGGTCTATCTATCAGTCTGGAAGCTAAAGTCGCTTTCTCGCTAGGTCTTCCTTCTCTTTTGATAAAACCGCCTGGTATTTTACCAACTGAGTACAATTTTTCTTCATAAAAAACACCCAGTGGAAAATAATCAATTCCTTCTTTAGGCTTCTTTGATGCTGTAACGACAGCAAAAACTGCTGTATCTCCATACCTTACCAAACAAGCAGAGTTAGAGAATTCTGCGTATTTATTGAAAGTTAAGCTTAGTTTTCTTCCTGCCAGTTCATATTCAAAAATTCTTTCCATAATTGTCCTCCTTTATTAAAACAATAGAGCGGGGTGTACCCCGCTCCTGTTATCTTCTTAATCCTAATCGGCTGATGATACTTCTATATCTCTCTATATCTTTGTTCTGAAGATATTTAAGAAGCCCTCTTCTTTTACCTACCATTTTTAAAAGACCTCTTCTTGAGTGGTGGTCTTTTTTATTGACTTTGAGGTGTTCAGTCAGTTGATTGATTTGATTTGTCAATATTGCGATCTGAACCTCGGGAGATCCCGTGTCCTTATCACTCAATTTGTATTCTGCTATGATGTTTTGCTTAAGTTGTTTCTCCAATGCCATTGTTGTTCCTCCTTTAAATTTTTCACCAAAATCCATGTTAATCGTTGAGGAATCGAATTACATAGATAATGGAACAAATAGTATTTTAACACATTTGCGGTTGTTTGTAAATCAGATTTTTTTAATGAATTGAATAATATCGGGGGTTAGAATATCATTCGATTTTAATCGTAAAAATCCATTTTCATTTTCAACCTTTATCTCAATCTGGTTGCTATTTTCGATCACTAGGTATGAGCCATCCGCCGGATAGACGAAATCCTTATCGCGTATCAACAATTCCTTGTCGCTAATAATATCAAATTGATGATCTCTAAAATCAATCATATATCTTTCAGTTAATAATCTGTTGGCCTCTGTAATTTTGCCCTCAGCAATCAGTTCTCTGATCATGGAGCTGCTTATGACCAAACCCTCCTGTTTAACGGCATTTATTACTTCGACCCCATAGTTATACTTACTGGAAAGCTCCTGTAGATAATGAATATCCCCTTGGGCCTTATGACCAAACCTGAAATTAAAGCCAACAACAATATTTCTAATACGAAGCTTCTCTATAAGAATCTCTGAAATAAATCTTTCAGGTGACATTATTGCAGTCTGACTATCCAATGAGTAAAAAATGATGTCATCAATATCATAGCTCTTGAAGGTTGATATTTTGCCATGCTTTCCATATATTTTCTTATATTTTTTTGCAATGTTGGTGAATTTGTCGAACTCATACTCAAAAGTCACGATCTTTTTATCTTGTTCGAATCGATTGCCAATCTCTATGCATTTTCTGATAATTTGATCGTGTCCCACATGTATTCCGTCGAAATTGCCAATCGCCGCTGTAATATATCTCATATGTTCTCCTATGTTAAAAGCTTTTTGAACTTGACATATGTCATGTCAACTATCTCCCCTATGCCGAGAATCGTTGATTCCATATTTCTGATATAAAAGATCTGTGGATAGATTTTACATTTTTTTGATGGAATCTTTACGCCATTCTTCAACTTGTTTAGGCTATCATCATCCAGATAAACACTTTCAAGCTTCAAAACTTCATCATAATTCATAAGAAAGCTTAAATCATCAAGTCTGAACATGTCATCAATCTGCTCTAATGTATAAGAATCGTTGATGCTCAGATTTTTCGAGGCTGTTCGTACCAATATCACCATGACGGCATTCGTGCCTAAAGCCAGACCGATATCATGACAAATACTTCTGATATAAGTACCTTTTGTAACAGTTGCTTTTATTCTAACTGATGGGAATGAATATTCTAGCAGCTCTATCTTCTTAAGATTTATTTTTCTTTTCTTGATATCTACTGCAGTATCTTGTCTTGCATATTCATATAATTTTTTACCTTCTACTTTTAAGGCCGAATAGATTGGTGGAGTCTGCCATGACTCTCCTTCAAAAGACTGAACAACAGTTAATACAGTTTCATGTGTAAAAGCTTCAAGGTCACTGTCCTCACTAACTATTTTGCCATATATATCATAGGTGTCTGTCAATAATCCCAATTTTAGCTCGAAGATATATTCCTTATCATAGTCCATCAGATAATCTGAGAGCCTTGTAGCTTTGCCGATACAAACTGGTAAAACACCTGAGGCATTTGGATCCAGTGTTCCTGCATGTCCGATTTTTTTGATTGAGGTTATTCTTCTAAGTCTTGATATGACATCATGTGAAGTCATTCCTGTAGGTTTCAGAACATTCACGATACCGTTCATATCACTCCTCCATATGCTTTCTCATCAGTTCCACTATAATCTTTTTACTCTCGTTCACATCTGTTTCGAGATTGAATCCGGCTGCTCTTTCGTGGCCGCCTCCATTATATAGTAAACTTATAACCGAGACATCAACACCGCCTTTTGAACGAAGACTAACTTTGGTATTCTTGGGGCCTATTTCCTTTAATACACAGGACACCAAGACACCCTCTATATCTCTGATTGACTCGACTATACCATCAACATCCTTAAGGCTGACACTGTATTCATCCAAAATCACTTTAGTAATGGGTGCAACAGTCAACCTACCCTTATGGAAAAACTCGACATCTGACATTATCCTGGCTTTGACAAGAAAAATGCTTCTTTCTTCATTGCCATAGATATTTTCTGCAATCTTGCTGAAGTTTATACCTTCATCAATCAGTTCAGCTATATTTCGCATAGTTTGAGCGGTGGTATTGCTGTAAATAAACTTTCCTGTGTCGGTCAGTATTGCTGCATATAGGTTGGTCGCCGCCTCTTTGTCAATCAGATACCCAAGATGCTTACTGATTTCATAAACGAGTTCCCCTGTTGAACTATAGTCGCTTTCGATGATGTCAAGATCACAAAAGCCATCATTGGATATGTGATGATCTATACAAACACTCACCTTCGAATGGTTAAAAACTTCAACCATCGACCCTATTCGACTGACATCACTGCAATCTAAAACAATGACCAGGTCATGTATTTTACTGTCTGGCCTATTGGATATTTTTGATATATCAGGGAGAAATCTCAGATTGAAAGGAATTTCTCCTTCCAAATACAATTTTACCGATTTTCCGTTTGCATGTAAAATATGACCAAATCCCAACAAAGACCCAAGACAATCACCATCAGGGTCTTTGTGAGATATGAGCGCTATCGACTCTGCTGCATTTAATAAATCTTTTAATTTGTTTACATAATTTATATTTTGTAAATTCATTAGCTTACTCGCTTTTTTCCTGCTCTAAACCGCGCAGAAGTTGATTGATTCTTATAGTGTTTTCTGTACCTTCATCCAAAAGGAAGGTAAGATCCGGCGTATATCTCGTGCTGAGGCTGCCACTTAGCTCCTTGCGGATAAAACCCTTAGCCTTAGCCAGGACCTCAATGGTTGATTTTCTTTCTTGTTCGGTTCCGATGACAGATACATAAGCCTTTGCGTATTTCATATCATCGGTTATACTCACTTCTGTGATGGTCAGGAGATCATTGATTCTAGGATCTTTAACACTGCTGTGTATAATCTGGCTCAGGAATCTTTTGATATCCTCTTCCAATCTTCTTCTTTTTTTAATGTTCATAGTATCACCTTTTTATTTCTTCAATAATGTATGCTTCTATTATGTCTCCTTCTTTCAAGTCATTGAACTTATCCAAACTGATTCCACATTCATATCCTGTGGCAACCTCAGAAGCATCGTCTTTAAATCTTCTCAGCGATGATATATCGCCTTCATGTATCACTATATCATTTCTCAACAATCTTATCTTTGATTTTCTTGTGATCTTACCATTAGTAACATAACTACCTGCTATTGTTCCTGCATTTGGCGTTTTAAACGTAGCTCTAACCTCTGCTCTACCAAGCACTGTTTCCTTGAATTCAGGATCCAACATGCCTTTAACTGCAGCCTCGATGTCATCAATTGCATTGTATATGACTCGGTAAGTTCTTACGTCTACATTTTCTCGCTTTGCGAGCTCGGAAGCACTACTTGTCGGTCTGACATTGAATCCGATGACAATGGCATTTGAAGCCGATGCCAGCATGATATCTGTCTCATTGATTCCGCCTACTCCACCATGTATTGTATTGACCTTTACTTCCTCAATGCTTAGTTTTTCCAGAGATTGTTTAATGGCTTCTATTGAACCCTTCACATCTGCTTTGACAATAAGGTTTAGATCCTTGATTTCGCCCGCCTGTATTCTGCTGAATAAATCATCCAGAGATACTTTGGGGTTTGTTTTCCCTGAATCCGCTTTTGTTTTTTTCTTTTTAGTCTCTACCATGGACTTGGCAAGTTTCTCATCCTTAACCGCATACATGATATCCCCTGCCTCGGGAACCTCTGACAAACCAGTAACCTCTACAGGTGTTGAAGGTCCTGCAGAAATGATTCTTCTTCCTCTGCTGTTGATCATTACCCTTACTTTTCCGTATGATGTACCGGTAATAATAAAATCACCCTTATGCAAGGTTCCTTTGTCAATTAGAACTGTTGCTACAGGTCCTCTACCTTTATCAAGATTGGCTTCTATTATAGTTCCTTTTGCAAGTCTGTTTGGGTTTGCCTTTAGTTCTTCAACCTCTGCAACCAGTAAAACCATTTCAAGCAATTCATCTATTCCAATTCTTTTAAGTGCTGATACTTCAACACATATGGTGTCTCCACCCCATTCTTCAGTCAATAATTTATGCTCTGCCAATTCCTGTTTTACGCGATCTATATTGATATTGGGCTTATCAATCTTGTTTATGGCCACAATAATAGGAACCTCTGCAGCCTTTGCATGGTTGATCGCTTCAATTGTCTGTGGCATGATACCATCATCAGCCGCTACAACCAATATAGCAATATCAGTAACCTTGGCACCTCTAGATCTCATAGCTGTAAAGGCTTCATGGCCAGGGGTATCGAGAAATGTTATTTTTTTACCGTTTATTTCTATTACAGAAGCACCTATATGCTGCGTAATACCACCGGCTTCGCTTACAGTCATGTTAGTATTTCTAATAGCATCCAGTAAGGAGGTCTTACCATGATCTACGTGTCCCATAACGGTTACAATAGGTGGTCTTGGTTCTAAATCCTGCTCATCGTCCTCTGAGTCAAACTCTTCCTGTAATAATTCGATTTCATCCTCTTCATCATCTTCCATACGCTGGATGTTTATTTCCATTTCTTCCGCAATCAGAAAAGCAATGTCAAAATCTATCTCCTGATTCAAGTTTGCCATTACACCATTGGATATAAGCTTTGTGATTAGAACATTAACAGGTATATCGAGCAATTCGGCGAAATCTTTAACGACGATTGTTTCACCTACTAAATACTCTTTTTCTTCGTCAGTGTCTTTGGTTTTTCTGTACTGTTGTTTCTTGCCCTTCTCTTTTTTCTGCAGACTCCTTCTAGGACGAGCCTTTTTCTTTTCTTCCAGAGCTTTAGCAATCTCTTCATGTGTTGATTTCTTATCGTCTTTTCCTTTTGGTTTTTTGTCCTTTTCCTGAACTGCCGTCTTGTTGGACGCTTCCTTCTTGCCTGCCTCTTCACGTGTTTTCAGAAACAGCTTTTGAATTCTCGCTGCATCCAGCTCTCTGACAGAACTCATATGATTTTTGATGCCCTCTATTCCTAATTCTTTTTCTGCAGCATCCATTATTTCTTTACTCGTTACTTTTAATAGTTTTGATAGTTCATATATTCTCATACTGACACCTCCAGCTAATCATGTTTTATTATATACGCCGCCATGTTTTTATCCTTGATTCCGACAAAACTGACTTCCAATTTATTTAAAATCTTTCCTAGCTCATATTTCGAGCCATGTTCAAGATAGTTTACACCATACTCATCACACAATTTTATCAAATTGCTTCTGCCTTTTTCTGAAGAATCACTGGTATAGATTACCAAATGCAGCTTCTTTTTCTTAATTTGTTCTTCGACCAAATCAAAACCCAAAACCAGGTTGCCGCTTTTTCGAGATAAACCAATCATGCCATATATTTTATCTGTCATCCTCTAACACCTTCAGCATATCTTTATAGATTTCTTCAGATATTTCACATTCAAATGCTTTATTCAATCTTTTTGACTTGAATGCTTTCTCATAGCAGTCAATATTTTTACAGATGTAAGCACCTCTACCGTTAGCTTTGCCTTTCAGGTCGATAAAAGTATCTCCCTCTTTATTGCGGACTACCCTTATAAGCTCTTTCTTGGGAAATATCTCACCACAACCCAGACATTTTCGCATGGGTATCTTCTTTTTAATCATACTAATCACCTTTTTTCAGTTCTGCATACTGAGTCTCACTCTTGATGTCTATTTTCCAACCGGTGAGCTTTGCAGCCAACCTGGCGTTTTGTCCTTCTTTACCGATAGCAAGGGATAATTGATAATCAGGTACAACAACAAGTGCACTTTTTGCTTTTTCATTGACCACAACCTTGACAGCGGTAGCTGGACTTAAGCTATTTGCTATAAACTTCGCAGGATCCTTGTCGTAGACTACGATGTCTATTTTTTCGCCATCTATCTCATCAACTACTGCTTTAACCCTTGTTCCTTTATTGCCAACACAAGAGCCAACCGGATCAACGTTCTCATCATTGGAAATAACTGCTAGTTTTGACCTAGAGCCTGCTTCTCTCGAAATGTTGAATATATCGATGACGCCATCATAAATCTCAGGCACTTCCAATTCAAATAACCTTTTTACAAGATTGGGATGCGTCCTTGAAAGGGTTATACTGGCTCCCTTGCTTGTGTTTTTTACATCAAGAATAACCGCTTTTATCCGATCGCCTTGTCTGTAAGTCTCACCTGGAATCAATTCTCCTTCAGTCAAAATTCCCTCGATTTTGCCCAGATTGACAAAGATGTTATTCTTGCTGATTCTCTGCACTACTCCAGTAACAATCTCACTCTCTCTGCCATGAAATTCCTCGTAGATATTCTCTCTTTCTGCTTCTCTGATTTTTTGCAAAATAACTTGCCTTGATGTCTGTGCTGCTATTCTTCCAAATTCTTCCTTAGGTCTTACTTGTATCTTAACAGCATCACCTATTTCGAATTTTTGATCAATTTTTCTGGCTTCTTCCAGGCTTATTTCCAGTCCTTCATCATCTATTTCCTCAACGACTGTCCTTTCAGAATATATTTTGTATTCACCACTCTCAATATCAATTTCAACTTTAACGTTGCCTGCTTTTCCGTAGTTTTTCTTATAGCCGGAGATTAAAGCCATCTCAATAGCTTCAATAACTGCCTCTTTTGTAATTCCTTTTTCTTTTTCAAGCTCTTCAATAGCCCTGATGAAATCTTTGTTCATTTTTTCCTCCATTAAAACTCAATTCCTTTATTTATTTTAGTAATATTGCTCCTTGATATACATATTATCTCACCGTTTTCTTCAATTTCTATCTCTTCACTATTGAAGCTTTTCAGCTTACCGATAAACATCTTTGAATCATTTAGTTTCTTATATAGTTTCACTTCGACCAGGTTGTCGATGTTGTTTTTATAGTCTTCATCTGTTTTAAAAGGCCTATCTATACCGGGAGAAGATACCTCAAGATTATACGCCTCGTCAATAGGATCATCCTTATCCAGTTCATCACTGATCAGATGGCTCACAACGGCACAATCTTCCAAATCTACACCCTTTTCTTTATCGATGTAGATTCTTAAAATATTGATGCCGCTTTCTCTGACATATTCAACATCAAATATTTTCAAATCTGTATGTTGCACTGCTTTTTCAGCAATTACAGTCACATTTTTAATTAAATTTTTCTTGTCCATTCAAAGCTCCTTAAGGCAATTAGAAAGAGTGGGGATTCCCACTCTTATCGGCCAATTTCTTTAATCACACTGTATTATAACATATTCGTTATACTTTTTCAAATATTAAATAGAGATATTTGATTACTCTGATTCAGCCCTTCAAGGCATCCATGTATCTTTAATACCTCAATGCTTGTTTTGTTGACTTTTGCTCTTTTCATAAGGTCTTCCACTGATATGAAAGGTCTTATATTTCGTTCTGATTGGATGTTGGCTGCAGCTGTTTCCCCTACACCTTCTAGTGAAATCAGCGGCGGTAATAATCTATCATCTTTAATTCTGAACTCTTTATGGTCTGATAGATACAGATCCACAGGCAATATCTGATATCCTCGCTTATACATTTCAAGGGCTACTTCTAAAACAACAATGGAGTTCTTGTCTTTTTGAGATTTATTTTCTCTAATGTTGATTTCTTTTATGACATTTTGAATATGCCTCTCCCCTTTTATTATCAGATCAGCATCAAAATCAGGGGCTTTCATAGTAAAATAGGCCGCATAAAATGCCAAAGGAAAATGAACTTTGTAATAAGCGATTTTTACTGACATTGTGACATATGCAACTGCGTGGGCTTTGGGAAACATATACTTGATTTTGTTGCAAGAGTCAATATACCATTGGGGTACATTTTTTTGTTTCATTTCCTCGATGTCTTCTTCCGTCACACCTTTGCCTTTTCTGACTCTTTCCATTATATCAAATGCTTTCTTCTTCTCAACACCCTGGTATATTAGAAATGTCATAATATCATCCCTGGTTGATATAACATGCTTGATAGTAGTTTGATTACTTCTAATATAATCCTGTGCATTACCTACCCACACATTCTCACCATGGGACAATCCTGATATTCTCACAAGGTCAGAAAATGTCTTTGGTATTGTGTCCATGAGCATTTGTCTAACAAATCCTGTCCCAAATTCAGGAATTCCCAATGTTCCGGTTTCGCATCCAATATCATCACTGGTTACACCTAATACCTTAGGTGATTCGAAAAGTGATAATGTCGCTTCGTCATCTAATGGAACTCTTGAGCTTTGAAATCCTGTCATATCCTCGAGCATCTTGATGATTGTTGGTGTATCATGTCCAAGTATATCCAGTTTCAGTATTCTACCAGAGATTGAATGATAATCAAAATGTGTGGTCTTGACACCGGATTTTCTATTATTTGCTGGGTATTGAATGGGTGTGAAATCATATATCTCTTTATTTTTTGGAACAATCATTACCCCACCAGGGTGCTGTCCAGTAGTTTTCTTGACACCTGTGCAATAATCCACCAGGCGATTTGTTTCAGCATTCCTCAATTGAATACTCTTGCCATCAAAATAATTCTTAACAAATCCGTAAGCAGTTTTGGATGCTATAGTTCCAATTGTTCCAGCTCTATAAACATAACCTTCTCCAAATAATGCCTCAGTATATCTCATGGCTTCTATCTGTTCCTTAGCAGCAAAATTTAAGTCGATATCGGGTTCCTTATCACCTTCAAAACCTAAAAATACTTCGAAAGGTATATCATGCCCTTCCTTGATATATGTAGTCCCACATACAGGACATAGCTTAGATGGCATGTCCACACCGGAACTATAGCTACCATCTGTTACAAACTGACTATGCTTGCATTCTGGACAAATGTAATGCGGTGGAAGTGGATTAACCTCAGTTATATTGCTCATCGTTGCTGCAAAGGATGATCCCACAGATCCCCTGGAGCCAACTATGTATCCATCTTCTAGCGATTTCTCAACCAATTTCCGTGCTATGACATACATGACGGCATAACCATTGCTGATAATGGAGTGCAACTCTCTTTCCAGCCTTTCTCGTACAAGGTCAGGTAAAGGGTCTCCGTAGATTTTTACAGCATTCTGTATGGTGATTTCTCTTAGGCTGACATCAGCTCCCTCGATAATTGGTGGATACACACCATCCGGAATCGGTTGGATATCTTCAATCATATCAGCTATCAAACTGGGATTTTTGATGACAACCTCTTCTTTTACCGTCTCATTAAGATAATCAAATTCAGCCAGCATTTCATCCGTTGTCTTAAAATAGATTGATGGCTGGTCGTTGGCATCATCATATCCTTGTCCGGTCATCAGTATCTCTCTGACTATACTATCCTTCTTGTCAAGAAAATGAACATCACCTGTGGCGCAAACCAGTTTGTTGTTTCTGGTCCCTAAGTCTATGATTTTTTTGTTGATTTCTATCAAATCATTCTCATCTTTTA
Source organism: uncultured Clostridia bacterium (assembly GCA_927435965.1). Lineage (GTDB taxonomy): Bacteria > Bacillota > Clostridia > Tissierellales > Dethiosulfatibacteraceae > 38-11. Next base: position 2,274 of record CAKMKB010000278.1, on the reverse strand, counting down.
AAATATTGCTCTTAATAAGATTCAGATTGTTGGTAGCGGGTTGAATCTCAAGAAAATCATATTGCTGAACAATCTTATCCAACTCATTGTCCGGTGCACCTGAAAGTATGGCACTGAATAATTCTCCTGATTGGCAAGCGGTACCTAGAATAAGCCCTTCCCTATATTGGCTAAGGACTGATCTTGGCAATAAAGGCTTTTTATAAAAGTAGTTCAGATGTGATTCTGAAACCAGCTTATACAAATTTTTCAATCCAATATAGTTTTTCACCAGTATAATGATGTGAAATGTCTTCGAGTTTGTAATGCTTTTTTCTTCGCCAATATTGGAATTGATTTCAATTATATTCTCGAGGCCTTTAGCTTGCAGCATCTCGATTAAAATGACAAGAAGTGCTGCGGCAGCTCTGGCATCATCTGAAGCTCTATGATGATTTTCAAGTTCTATACCTAAATCCTTGCACAACTTGTTCAGTTTGTAACTTTTACGTTTTTTTATTAAATATCTGGACAGGTCCAGTGTATCAATGACACAGAACTCTCTTGGGGAATCAAGGTTATTCCTTAGAAATGAGTAATCAAAATTTGCATTGTGGGCACATAAGACCTCGCAATCACCAATAAAGCTCAGAAATTCTACCAAGCAAGTTTTTATATCCTGTGCGTCCCTTACATCTTCATTGGTAATGCCTGTGATTTCAGTAATTTTATAGGGTATATCCATTTTGGGATTGACCATTATATTGAATGTATCCACTACTTGCAGATTCTTAAGCTTAACGGCTCCAATTTCTATAATTCTGTCATTTACAGGAGATAATCCTGTGGTTTCCAAGTCGAAAACAACTATCTCATCGTTAAAATCCTGATCGATGGGATTTTTGATGATATCGACACCATCTTCACACAAATATCCTTCCATACCGTAAAGAATTTTTATATTGTGCTTTTTAGCAGTGAGCATAGCCTCCGGGAATCCTTGCAACACACCATGATCTGTCAATGCAATTGCCTTATGGCCCCATTCCTTTGCTCTTTTGGCTATTTTATCAAAATCACTGATGCCGTCTAGAGCACTCATTTTGCTATGAACATGGAGTTCTACTCTTTTATCTTCGCTTAAGTCTCTAATAATCTGTTTTTCGTTGCAGAGATTAATGCTCTGTGCCATCATCAGGTACTCTCTGGAAAAACTATCATACATGTTTTTGCCTTTGACTAAGACAACATCTCCAACTGCTAGTGTTTTCAGTTTATTGGTCTTCTCTTCTCCCCTTATGAAAGCTTTTACAGTAATGGAGTTTGTAAAGTCAGTCATGTCCATCTGAAACAGAAACAGGTCTGTCTTTATTGGTTTGATGGTTGTATTGAGGATTTCTCCCTTTATGCAATAATCGAGTCCTTGTATCTCATCTATTTCATTGATATCGACAGGCATATCGCTGATTTTCTTACCTAACAATACTTTCTCTTCTGTCTTTTTTTTCTTGGATTTTGTCTTTTTTTGAACAGGTGTGTTTGTTAGAGATGTTTCTCTGACAATTTTCTCCAGTTCCTTAGAGAGATCCATATGATTTATTTCTTCTTTAAGTTCTAAAATCAGATGTATATCATAATGATATAGGGAATTGAAAACATGAGAAATCTTTTGATCGGTCTTGTTTTGTATCATCTTCTCATACAGAATCCTATTCTTGACTGTAATCGAAACCTCAGTGGTGTTTATCATCTTAATACACTCATTATCAATTTCTTTTGCCAATGAATTGTGGTGTTTTTTAAGCATGTATAATATATTGCTGATAAGGATTACTTCTTTTAGATCACCAATCATATCTGCATAGGAAATCTGGACATCATAATCAGACCCCAGTCTGCTTTGATACCATTCACTGAGATCATCAATTTCATTTATGGAATAAAGAACCTCATTGTTGATTTGAATTAATAAATTACGTTCCGTATGATTGAGACTGATTTTAACGATTTGAGCTTTTGTTAGAGTTTTTTTTGTTCCATCAGGCATAGTATCTCCGTAAAAAAGCTGCCTGTCAGCAGCTATATTTTTTCAATTTCTTCCATTAAAACATCAATTATTTCGTCCTCGCGTATTTTTCTTATAATCTGTCCTTTCTTGAATAAGACAGCCTCACCTTTGCCACCTGCAATTCCTATATCAGCTTCTCTTGCTTCTCCAGGTCCATTTACTACACAACCCATAATAGCAACCGTCACATCTTTCTTGCTGGTCGAAAGCCTTTGTTCAACTTCTTT
>CAKMKB010000277.1:0-5630 GCA_927435965.1 uncultured Clostridia bacterium | reverse complement strand
AAAAGACGCCACCAAAGAAACACTACCCAAAAAGCACTTGGAAAGCGCAAGAAGTTACTTTTCCCGGTGAGAAGGTACAGATTGATATCAAGTATGTTCCGTTAGAATGCATCGGTTTCAATAGCCATGGGATCAGATACTATCAAATCACAGCAATAGACGAGTACTCAAGAAGAAGAGTATTGGAGATTGTAGACGAAAAGAGTGTGACACATACCAGTCGATTCATGAAAAGCCTGGAATGGAAAATGGGTTTTAAGATTAAAACCGCTCAGACGGACAATGGGACAGAGTTTACGAATTCACAGGATCAGAAGAGCAGAAGAAGTGCATTTGAAGCTGTGTTGGAAAGATTAGGAATCAAGCATTTAAAAACCAGACCCTACTCGCCATGGCAGAATGGGAAAGTAGAAAGAAGTCATAGAATAGATGGCCATATGTTTTACAAAAGACGACGCTTTCAAAGCTATGAGCAAATGATTGCGAGTCATAAAAGGTATATGAACCGATACAATAACATAGCTAAAAGGGTGTTGGGATTTAAAAGTCCGAATGAAGTAGTTGAAAATTTTGATTGGAGTCAGCTGGCAGAATAGGTTTCTAAACTTAATACCGCATTTATTCCACGGTCCTCTTGACAATGAGCCTCTAATGGCATGTCTAAAGGCACCTGTGGCATCCCCCATAAAACAAAGGATGCCTGGCATGGAAGCCTAACATGCCATCACTCATTATCAAGAGGCTTTCGCGGCATAAACGCTGCCGATATTATCATCGGGAGTTGACGTATCTAAATATTAATACACAAGAATATTTAACAGGTCTGTGTCACATATGTTTGACGTCTCTAGATATCAGTATTGATGATTTCAGTAATATTTATTGCATTGGGTGTGTTTGTCTATTAGAATGAAATGATGGAGGGATGATATGCCAAAAAGTACATTTGATAATTTGCCAGAAGATAAAAAAGAAAGAATACTACAAGCTGCAAAAAAAGTGTTTTCGAAAACTCACTACCAAAAAGCAACTATCGATATGATTGTGGAATGTGCGGATATCCCGAAGGGCAGCTTCTACCAATACTTTTACAACAAGGATGATTTGTTCAAGTTCATGTTTAAGGATATTGGCGTTGCTAAGGCTGATGTTCTAACTGAAGAAATGAAAAAATTTTCCCATCTGAGTTTTTCAGATCTAATGATTCGCATGATGATGAAAGCTAATGAGTTTGAGACGAAGAACTATGAGATGATAGCCTTGAAGGATCGATTCTTGAAGGAATGTCCCCAGGAAGTAAAAAAATCAATATTGATGGAAGTCATGCCAGAAAGTGTCAAGCTGTTTAAGGATATAATCGAAATCTATATTGAAAAAGGTGATTTCAACGCAGATATAAATGCTGATATTGCAGCATTTTCTATCACTTCTGTTATCATAAATCTTGAGAATTATGAACTAAAAAATGAGTCGGATCACGGTGAGGTATTAAGAGTATTTCTGGACATGATGGAAAGAGGCTTGAAAAAAAACTCCGTGGTGAATGACATTAAATTGTAAAAGAACCATTTGATAGTATTATTGATCAGTGTATGGATATCATGCACTGATTTTTTTGTTTTTATTAAAGTATTGACAAACTAGTTCTGTTGTTGTATAGTTAATTACATAACCAACTAACCAATTATCTTGATCAACAAAAAAAGAGGTGAAGCAGACCATGAAAATTGATTTTAGCAGTCAAGTGCCTATTTATCATCAGATAGCCCAATCCATAGAGAATGATATTATCAAAGGTATTTATGAAGAGGAGACACAGGTGCCTTCCACAACTGAAATATCACTTAACTATAAGATAAACCCGGCAACAGTTGCTAAAGGGTACAATCTTTTGGTTGACGACAGTATCATATATAAAAAAAGAGGTGTAGGGATGTTTGTAGCACTAGGTGCAAAGAAAAAGCTGACAAACAAGAGGAAAAAAGATTTCTCTAAAACGTATGTCAAAAAGCTTCTGGAGGAAGCGGATAAACTGGAAATTACAGTAGAGGAGATAATTGAAATGATTAAAGGAGCTGATGGAAATGAATAGCATTCAAGTCAATAATGTTACGAAGTATTATAATAACAATTGCGTCTTAAACAATGTTTCATTAAAATTCGAGAGTAACAAGATATATGGATTGCTTGGAAGGAATGGCGTTGGCAAGACGACACTTCTAAACATGATTACCAACAGGGTGTTTCCTACAACAGGTCAAATATTGATAGGAGACGAGGATGTTTCCTTAAGTCAATCCGCGCTGGAAAAGGTATATTACATGACGGAGAAGACTCTTTATCTTGATGGGATGACGATCAATAAGGTTTTCAGTTGGACCAAGGAATTCTACAAGGATTTTGACTATGATTATGCAATGAAACTGAGCCATCAGTTTGGACTTGATACAACCAAGAAAATCAAATCCTTATCAACTGGGTTCAAGACTATTGCCAAACTTATCACTACTCTGGCCTCAAATGCGGAAATTATGATATTTGACGAGCCTATTCTAGGTCTGGACGCCAATCACAGGGACATGTTTTACAAAAGACTTCTGGAATCCTATATAGAGAATCCAAAGACAATAATCCTGTCGACTCATATTATCGAAGAGATATCAGACTTGTTGGAAATGGTTGTCATTATTAATGATGAGACTATCTTGATGAATGATAGCGTCGAGAATCTTTTGAACAACGCTTATCGAGTTTCCGGTTTATCTGCTGATGTGGAAAGATTTATCGAAGACAAGCAAGTCATAAACATTGAAACAATGGCAGCATACAAGGCAGCAACTATCAAAGGAATGGCATCTGAGCAGGAAATGAATCGCATACTGGCATCAAATCTTGAAATATCAAAAGTTGAACTGCAGAAGTTGTTTATATATCTAACACAAGAAGGAGGTAAGCAAATATGAAGTTTTTGAAAATCTCTAAGTTCTACTTTTTTGAATCATTATTCGCAATCAAGATTTATTACGCCATATTCGTATCGGTTTTGGCACTTCTTGCGTTTTCGCGCATGTCGTCAGGTGGCAACATGAGTTCATCAGGATTGGAGTTTGCAACAGTGATATTTATGTTTGTAGTGGGTTTGGACTCCTTCAAAAGCGATTTTTATTTTTCCCAGAGTGTCAGCGTGTCGAGAAAAACATTTCTAAAAGGCGTAATATTGGGTATTTTAAGTATATCTATGCTAATGTCTGTCATTGACGTGATTCTCAATAGAATCTACAATTTGTTTGTACCCTCGCCCACGATGTTCGATATGCTATATACAGCCTATAGAGACACTGGAATGAGGGATTATAGAACCTTAGAGTTTATCTGGAAACAATCAAATGAAATCTACATTCTTCTGAGTACTTTTACATGGCAGTTCGCGCTTTATACTTTTGTATGCTTGGCAGGTTTGCTGATTACATTGATTTATTACAGAAGCAATAAATTGATGAGAGTGGTTGTTTCCATCAGTCCAGTAATTTTTTTCATGTTGATGAGAGGTCTTGGCAATTACTTGATAGATTTTTCAGGGAGCATCATATCATTTATGGATAAGGCTTTCGGTTACAGCAATATGAATCCCTACATGGCAGTGATTACATTTCTTGTTGCTGGGGGTATACTGAGTGCATTCATCTATCTTTTGACCAGAAAAGCGGAAATCAAAGAATAATGAACATCAAAGAATAATGAACCCTTTACTTATGTCGATTATTGTGTTAAAATAATATCGATACATCATCATAATAGATCTGTTTCACGCAAAGCGATTGCCAAATGGCGGTCGCTTTGTATTAACATAAAAAATACCAAGGAGAACCGGGTTAGCCATGCGAAAGGAAATTTTTATCACAGCGTCTGACAAGCAAAAGCTTGAGAAGTTGATTATGGAAGCTAGTGCTTATGAGACCTATAAGAAAGACAACATAAAAAAACTGGAAGAAGAACTTCAGAAAGCAACTGTCGTAGCACAGGATAAAATTCCTGATAATGTTGTCACGATGAATTCACATGTCGTTCTTGAAAATCTGGAGACTGGGGAAACAGAGAATTACACACTTGTTTATCCCAATGACGCCGACGTTATGAATAACAAAATATCCATTATGGCGCCGATTGGTACTGCAATGCTTGGATACCAGGTAGACGATATCATAGAGTGGCCTGTTCCTGCCGGAACAATCAAGTTCAAAATTCTGAAGATCGTATTTCAACCGGAAGCTAATGGCAACTATGAACTATAAACCAAAAAACATCTCACTGAGATGTTTTTTTATTGCCTATACTCTTAATATCGTGCCCGGACGGGTTCTGAAAGATGTGCAAATCAAATTCCTTAGCAACTGCTAGTATATGATCGAATATATCAGCTTGAATCCCTTCATAATTGACCCAGTCAATGTCATTTGTGAAAGCATAGATTTCCAGAGGAAGACCGTTTTCTCCAGGGGGGAGTTGTCTAACAATCTGAATGAGACCCTGATGTATTTTGGGGTGGGTATTCAAATAATTGGCTATGTAGATCCTGAAAGTGCCTAGGTTTGTCAGGTGTCTTCCATTGACAAGCAATGACGTATCAATATTGTTGACCGAGTTGTACTCCTCTACTTCCTTTTCCTTGGACTCGATATAGTTATTTAGCAGATGAATTTTTTTGTATTTATCTAGCATATCCTGAGTGCAGAATATAATGCTGGAAGTGTCTATATTGATAGCTCTTTTTATACGACGACCACCAGTCTCCTGCATCCCTCTCCAATTTCTAAAAGAGTCAGAGATGAGAGCATAAGCTGGGATTGTTGTTATGGTTCTATCAAAATTCTGTACCTTGACGGTATTCATTGTCACATCTATGACATCACCGTCAGCTCCATATTTGGGCATCTCAATCCAATCACCTATACGTAGCATATCATTCAGGGATAAGAGCATACCTGCCACAAGACCTAATATTGAATCCTTGAATATAAATGAAAAGACAGCAGCCATTGCTCCGAAACCACTTAAGTAAATCAATGGATTTTGACCTAAAAGATTGGCTAAAATCACTATTCCCAAAATGACAAAGAGGATTATTTTAATGACTTGAAGGAATCCTTTTATTGGCCTTTCTTTCGATATTTCAAATTTTGTATAGATATCATTGATTGCATTCAGAGTTGCACTCAAAATACCAATAATCAAAATCAATAAAACTGTGGATAGTATTTTACGGAGCACTGATTCAAATCCTTCGAATAGAAATAAAGAATTATAAATGAGTATAAATGGGATCAGTAAAAATAGTCTATGTATGACCGACCTTTCCAAAAATATATTATCCCAAGTGTATCGGTTACCTTTGATATACTTAATCAATACTGGTAGAATGATTTTTTTAGCAATGAAATGTACTATTACACTTGTCACAATGACCAAAATCAATACAATAAGAAAGGATAGCCATTCTGCAATAGTTGAATTTATGCCGTTTTTAATGAAAATGGTTGAAAAGTAATCCATAATCTGCCTCCTGAGCTGTTATGTTATTTATAGAGATGTTAATCCCATAATTCTGTTTGAAACTCACTCAAATGGTTTTC
>CAKMKB010000276.1:0-8451 GCA_927435965.1 uncultured Clostridia bacterium | reverse complement strand
TTTTCCAATTCATAAATATCAGGGTCAAAGTTAACGGGATAATCGGTATAGTCTACCTGCCATCCCTGATCACTTTCAGAAAAATCAAAGTCAAAATCAAATTTGCCACCGGTTTTGCTATCGGGACTGCAGCCAACCACAGCAAATGTCAGTACAAGCAGCATGATTGTCCACATCTTTTTTCTTTTCATCTTGTATAGCCTCCAAAGCTTATTTTCACATTAGACGAAAATTATCAAATGGAGGTTCCGTACTCAGTTATTGAACCTCTTCAGTCTGTCTATATCAAATGTCCACTCGGGTGTTCTAAGCTGGTCAATCCCTTCCAATGAGTACCAAGGGCTTATATTTGCATCACTAGGATTGATCAATACTTGAGTCTGTTGAGCTGGCATATAGGATTGGGCAAGCATGAATATTTTGTCTCCATTTTGGTTTTTGCCTATGCCAGCACCTTATCGATGGAAAAAGAGCTAGTGCCTGTAAATATAGATGATATGAAGATAGGTGATGTCTTTATCGTGGGTGGCAGTCCAGGACATGCTGTCATAGTGGTGGACATGGCTGAAAACCATATCCATGTACTTTCTGAAAGAATCATAATTGTCTGAAGGGTCTGTGGCTTCATAATAGCTGACATCATTGCCTTCAACTCTAATCCGATAGCCATCCATCCACTTGCTATATTCGGCTGAAAACCCAGAAACGAAATTGAAGGCTATATCGTCGTATCTTCTTTGAGCGTATAAATACTCGGCGCGTAAGAGCATAATCGCATCAGCACATTGATGCAGGTCTCTATCACCTATGTCAACATCAAACACACTGTCATAAATGCCCTCAGATGACTTTTGCCTACCATTGTAATATAAGACCTTTTCACCATAAGGTTTAAGTAGCTGTTGCCTTAAAAAAGCACCGAAGCTGTCTGATTCCACATCACTCCTGTCATATCCCGCAGGGGGCAGGTATCTGTCAGCTACCGTCATACCATCCTTGTTTAATAGATTGACTATGGGAGCTGGTTCATTGATAACCGAAGTGATGTCGTCATTTGTGGTTTTAGTTGTGGCACTGTTGCTCTGGCAACCTGTTAATATCATTGCTATGCATATGATTAGAGTAATTGTTTTTTTCATGTTCACCGTCGCTAGTTTCAATTTTGCAAATCATTTAACATTGTCAACAGGTCACTGTATATCCCATAGCCTGTCTGTTGAATCTCAGGATTCTTCTCTATAATTAAGATTTCTCCCATCAAATCGGTGGTTATGGAAACCAGTGAAGAGGTTGCATCGATGGTTGCAAAGATATCACTTCTATTAACCAGTTGGGGATAGACCTTTCCTATGACTTGACCATTCTCAAAATAGCCCTCACATATCAGCTTAATCTTTTTATCCTCTTTAAGCGCATCGTTCACATCTGTTACTGTTATGTGTCCAATCCCTGTTCGATCGATATCGAGTGGTGTCAAATCACCACCCATCAGTACATTGGCTAAAGCGGTCGTCTTTGCAGCCGCATCCCAGCCATCGATATCCATTGAAGGATCAGCTTCAGCAAATCCCTCAAGTTGGGCTTGCTTGATGGCACTCTCGTAATCTTTCCCCTTTTCCATCTCTTCTATAATAAAATTGGTGGTCGAATTGAGAATTCCTTTAAATGATTTTACTGCACATCCAGGCAATGTATATTTCACCAGATTGAATACTGGTGTCCCATCCATTACCGTTGTCTCATAAAGAAACTGGAGATTCTTATCTTCAGCCATCTTTTTTAGTGTCTTATACTTCCAGGCGATCGGTCCCTTATTCGCGGTTATTACGTGCATGCCCAAGTCGAAAGCTTTTTCAATATAACTGATGGCTGGCTGTCCATCTTTTATAGACAATGAGCTCATTTCAATCAGTGCATTCGCTCCCGATTGTTCGATCAATGAGAGCGTATCCAACTCAATTGATTCAGTTTCATGAATCTTTTCATGCTTTTCTATACACGACAGCGCATTTTCAAGGTTTACTCCTTCCTTATCAATCAAAGATCCCTTAGATCTTGCGGCTATTGCAGTTACTCTTACATCATACCCCGTCATTTTTTTCACTGATTCATGGTGATTCAATAATATTTTACAAAATGCCTGACTTGCATTTCCAAATCCTATCAGGCACAAATTAAATCTCTTGTCCATTGTAGCTCCTTTCGATTCTACTATAATCTGCTCGCCAATCGCTTCATTGCTGACTGACTATCGTTTTTGTATTCCCCACCATGATAACAGATAATCCTCTCAATATCCAAATCGGACATTTTTTTGATTGAACGAGCAGCCTCCTCCATGTCGAATGTAAATAAAGGATTTGCCCCACTTAACTCATGTCCAGTGACATTCATGGCATCTCCCGCAATCAGGGTCTTCGATGATTTGACATAGACTGAAATATGTCCCGGCATATGTCCCGGTGTATCAATGCATATAACATCACCATCGTCTGATATTGCCTCGTTGTCTTCCACATGACGATCAACCTCACAATTTTCAACTCCTTGAATAATCTCAATCCTCTGTGCCGCAAACTCTTTTTCCTTTCCTTCCAAAGTATCAATTTTCGCGATCAGTGATTCCAATCTCAAAGAGGGCTTCTCACCGGAAATATACTTGGCTTGAATTTCAGATGACATGATTTGAGCCTTTGGATATCGTTCTTTGAAATCTCGAAGACTCCCTATATGGTCCCAATCATGGTGTGTGATGACAATCTTGTTCAATCGATTCAAATCAATATCCAACCTTTTAGCCTCAGATTCAAATTGATCAATGGTATCAGGATAACCACAATCGACAAGAATCATTTCATCGTCATTATAAATGATTGAAGGATTGACGATTTGTTCAGCTCCGTCTTTAGTTATTTTTATATTCACTGCTTTAACGGTAAACATCTTGGCCTCCTGTGGTTTTTGTTTGTATTCAACTCTATTCAACTGTTTTCTTATTTTGGCCATATGCCTTTTTCTCAATTTGCTAATCTCTGGCTCATCAAAGTATACTTTTTCAGCTCTTAGAGCATAAGATATGAAGTTTCTTGTATTTTCGGTTTCTTTATCTTTCTTTTTGTATCTTCCTTGTACGCCCCTAATTGAATATCTTTTATATAGTTCCGTGTTACTTATTGTTTTTCCTCTGTTAGATATTCCGCCACGTTTAATAATTGTTCTAGTTTTTCTATACAGCTTGTAATAGTACTTTGTTATAGTTTTATCCCTAAACCGTACTTTTTTTCCGTCAAATGTAAATCCCAAATAGTCAACTATATCTTTTTCCTTACGGTCACCCAATTCTCCAAACAACTCTATATTCATATTCTTAATACAATTTCTTTTGTACTCATAGCTTTGTGTTTTGTTCTTCTGAAGTTCTAGGCGTGGTATTTCCGATATTTTTTCGATGATATATTTATAATCATCTTTTGCGTTATCTAATTTTCTATCAGGTAATATTATTATAAAATCATCAGAGTATCTCATATAAAGGCCATTTAGAGTATCAACATACTCGGTAATTGATTTATCAAAATCCATCATATAAATGTTAGATAACAAGGCGCTAATAGCTGTTCCTTGAGGAATTCCGAAGTTCTTGTTATGTTTTTTTATTATTGATTTTTTATTTTCTTTAAACATCTTTATGGTCAGTGCTCTCTCTGAGTTTCTAAATCGTAATCTTCCCTCTTTATCATTATCAAGACCATTTAGTTTTAGTATATCTTCAATTTCACAGTATGAGTACTGTGTAACATATTTATAGATTGCATAATAATCTTTAGGTAACGACTCTAACCCCATAACTTCAAGCATTCTTTCTTTAAGATATATGTGGTCCAAACTTCCAAAAAAATCCGTGAAATCACCAACCAATATAACTGCTTGTTTATGCATCTTAATGAAGTCGAATGCAATCTTTGAAAACTCTATATTGCTTTTCCCATGTATATCTCTATAAGCAATAACATTGTTATTAATGTTTTTCAAAAGTGCAATTTCATTATACATATTATTAAGATTGAAATTATAATAGGATAATATGAGCCTGTCAATATGTGCTGAATATGCTATTTCTCGTGATTTAAGTACTATACCATTTCCTTTATTATATTTTTTAAAAACAATCTCTTGTTTAATAAGTGGGTAAAACCCATGTTTAGAAATATTATCTGCGTCCTTAATATATTTCCATGCTTTATATACATTTGTTCTCTTATCAAAATGCGTATACCCTTTAGATTTAGAATTCTTAACTTTCCATTCATTTAAAGTCATATTTGACCCCCACAAAGCGTAATACCTATCAACACTGGGGGTAGTGTCCCTCAGAAGATAGGTATAACTTCAACTTGTTTTAATTCAATTTTGAATTGTGTTTACAACTACCCTTCATCGATCATTATCTATGTTATAATAACCATAGGATTGAAAGGAGCACGAATGAACAATGAATTAATTAAACAACTTATGTGTTTATTTCTCACACTGCTATTCAGCCTACTGACAAGGTTTCTGATGAGACAATTATTAAAATTGCTCAAGAAGCACTTGACATCAATCAGTCTCCCTTAAAGCAAATCTTTAAGGCAATTATATTATATCATGATTATGACAGGTTTGTAAAACGAAACATGATATATTTATTAAAGTAATTTTTGATTGAATTTTTCTTGAGCACTATTTGATTCCACTTTACTTTCATTTTATAATAGTGTATCATAGACATAGTAAAAAGAACGATCGTTCGAACAAATATTTGGATGCGAGGTGTAAGTGTTGCTAGAAAAAACTGTATGTGAATTATTTGCTGGTGTTGGTGGATTTCGTTTGGGTCTTGAACAATCATCTGAGAATTGGTTAACTGTCTGGGCAAATCAATGGGAACCCGGAAGAAAAACACAGCATGCTTTTGATTGTTATTGTCACCACTTTGGATATAATAAAAACCATATTAATAATGATATATCATTGATAGATAAATCAACAATACCAAATCACAACCTTCTGGTGGGTGGTTTTCCTTGTCAAGATTACTCGGTTGCAAGAACTGGAGCTAAGGGCATTAACGGTAAAAAGGGTGTGTTATGGTGGGAAATTAGGGATATTATTGAAACTAAAAGACCAAAATTTGTTCTTTTGGAAAACGTTGATAGATTACTTAAATCACCTTCAAATCAGAAAGGTAGAGATTTTGGTGTCATGCTTGCGTGTTTGAATGACCTTGATTACAGTGTTGAATGGAGAGTTATCAATGCCGCTGAATATGGTTTTGCTCAACGTAGACGTCGAGTTTTTATTTTTGCTTATAAAAATTCAACTACATATGCTCAGAAGACTCAAAACATATCAAATCAATCTATTATTTATACGGATGGTTTCTTTGCTCAAACCTTCCCGGTAGAAAATATTTTTAAAACAATCGAAAAGGAACTAGAATACAACACTATTGCAGATGTATCTGATAATTTTGGTTTTATTTTCGGAAATTCTGGATTAATGTCTAAAGGGCTTATAACATCAGGTCAAACCATTCCAATCTTCGAGGAAGCTACTCCTATTAGAAAAATCTTAGAAAAGAGTGTTGATGGAAGATTTTATCTTGATGAAGACCTAGAGAAATGGATGTATCTAAAAAACGCTAAAAAAGTTGAACGTATTAGCAAAACTGGTCATGAGTATATTTTTTCAGAAGGATCAATTGCATTCCCAGACTCTATAGATAAACCGGCTCGTACAATGTTAACTAGTGAATCCAGTGTCAATCGAAGTACACATGTTATTGAAGATCCTGAAACAATGAAGCTTAGACTTATTACTCCTATTGAAGCAGAAAGAATTCAAGGCTTTGAAGATAATTGGACAAATACTGGTATGCCAGAAAAATTTCGTTACTTTTGTATGGGTAATGCTTTAGTTGTTGGTTTGGTGGAAAGAATGGGACATAAATTAGATAAAATTTTTAGTAATGAAGTCTTAGAAATAGAACCTGAATCGCAAAAAGAGGCCATTTAGTCTTATTTCCAAACTTTTATCGTTTTATGTAAAAAACTTATCATCCAGTTGATCTAATATATAGTTATTATTTAGCCAAAAGCATTGTTTAGGATACTGTCTTCCATCAGGCAAATCATATGTGTCAGAAGAGTTGCGAGCATGAGGTCGAACATGACAAACTCTGTTTTCTGAAGCATTTGGGAGATTATTGTAATTTCTTCCATTTATTTTCTTGACTTCAAGCCCTTCCTTTAGCACTGTTTTAGTCTTATTCCAAACTTCATAAACCTCATCATTTAAATCCTTATACGGGATATTCCAGAATTGACAACCTTTTAATCGAAGCACTTCATTTTCGTCATACTTAAATACTATGAAAAGAAATCGGGTTTCACTAAGATAATTTCCAAATTTTGAGTTTTCCCATTCTTCCTCTATCAACTCTTTGAATTTGAAAGTGGGGAAAGACATACTCTCCTTGATTCTATTTTTGTTGCTCAATCGTATTGTCTTAATAACTATACCAGCTTTTTCAAATTCCTCTGCATGATTACCTTTTATTCCTAAAATCTTATAAACAAGAATTGATCCAATGTTTTTGGGTCTATTTTTATACTTAACATTAAATTCTTTAATCAAATCTTCGATAGAATAACCATTATAAGAATTGATTTTTTCAGTTATATATTCTTCAAAAGTAACCTCAATCGGTGCTTTTAAAATTGTTTCATAAGTTTTTTTCCTCGTAACAATATAATTATTAAGTATAAAAGTCATATATGAGTTTTTAAACGCAAATGCTCGTGGTTTGGCTAACTCATCATTACAAGGCTGTGCCCTTCTGTCAGAAGAGGTTGCTCCTTTTGGTGCAGCTCCTAGGTACAAAGTATCTCCTTCTGATAATTCATGAGCTTTACCACTCTTGATTTTTTCAACAATTTTAATGAAATCACTTTTGATAATCTGCAAATCTTTTTCAGGAGGAGAAAACAGACTAACATAATTAATTTTGTAATCTAGTCGATTCTCAACTTCTTTCTGATACAAGTAAAAAACCAATAACATTAATCTAACCTTATTCCATAAGTGACTTGTCTCAAACTCTTCGTCAATTACAGCAAAATAATCAATCATATTGATAATCAAACGTTCTTTGGCTGCTAATGTACCGTTCTTATTGATTCTATAGGGAGTAACCTTTAATTCAACTCCTGCTTGCTCGAAATCGGGACCAGAAAAATTCCCACTTTCTAGACCAAAATAGATTCTCTCAATAATTTGCCCTAACCCACCTTTGTCTTTAACATTTGTGTGATTGCTACCATATAGTTCAATATCTTCTTGAACTACAAGATTGCATATTTCACTGAATGTTTTACCAATAAGATGTTTTCCAAAATTTTCTATGCTATCTGGGCTTGAATAATCCAAATTTGCATCATTATTATTCAATACATTGTCCTCCCCATAAGTTTTTATCTTTTGAACCAGATTAAACATACAATCGTCAAAAGATCTTCTTAATTCGCATTCCCAAATGACAATAACCTGAAATCCCATCTCTTCCAATTTAGTTCTATTGAGCAGATCGTTAGTTTGATTACGTTCAATTTTCTTTTGCCAGAATTCAACATTCGATTTTGGCAATCTATACAATTTGCAGTTTTCATGGCCATGCCAAAAGCATCCATTGATAAAAACGGCGGTTTTGTATTTAGGCAAGACAAGATCAGGTGTGCCAGGGTATCTCTTGTCATTTTTCCTGTATCGAAATCCTTTAGAGAATAGATACTTCCTTACCTTAATCTCAATCTTCGTATTCTTGCCTTTAATTTTTGACATAATCTCGCTTCTTTTTTCAGCGGTAAATTTATCTACCATGTCATTCAACCTCATGGGTTTAGTTCATTACCAAAAAAAACAGTTTCCCTAATCTCAGCTCTTGTTTCTCGAACTGTTTAGTCAGGTAATTACTCTATTTTTGATTAGTATTGTTTTCCCGATACATATTATCCCCAGGTATGTCATTCCCACTCAAGCTGAGGAGTTACATCGAGATAGTTTATTACACCATCTTCATACGAATATTTTAGTAACTTAAGTTCCATCCATCGTTTATTTCGTACAGGATGACTTCCAAGCGTATAAAATCGTTTAACAACATTGTGGTAATATTCAGCAATATCACCTTCATATTGAAATGCGATAATACATGCTTCAATAGCCTCATAATCCCCATATACATATTCGGTACATACCCAATCGACATATTTCAACACCTGATCAATGGTTTCTTTATAGGCAGAATCCTTTTTTAGTTCAACAACAAGATATTTGCATGGAATTTTTGTGCCTGTCAAATATCTCACTGCTAATACATCAATTTTGTCCATATAATCTATCGGCTTGAAA
>CAKMKB010000275.1:0-3877 GCA_927435965.1 uncultured Clostridia bacterium | reverse complement strand
GCTATGCCATTGACAATCTAGATTGTGACGCTTCAATTCTAGTTGATGCAGAAACAGGCAAGACTTTATTTGAACACAATGCACAAAAAGTTCTGGCTGAGCGGCTAAAATAGGTCCTGAGACCTTGGCTCAAGTTTTGAGCAAAATACCTGTTTTCGAAGATAAAAATTTGCTTGTTGGTCTGGGAAAAGCGGATGACGCTGCAGTTTACAGAGCACAAGACAACCTATGTGTCGTTCAGACCCTGGATTTTTTCACCCCTATTGTGGATGACCCATATACCTTCGGGCAAATTGCAGCTGCGAATGCCCTCAGTGATGTTTATGCCATGGGCGGTAAACCAGTGCTCGCCCTTAACATAGTGGGCTTCCCAAGCTGCCTTTCTCCAGACATTTTGTCTGAAATTCTCAAGGGTGGAGCAGACAAGGTAAAAGAAGCAAAAGCGGTTTTGGCGGGAGGACATTCCATAGAGGATGATGAACCTAAATATGGCATGTCTGTGATGGGATTTGTGGATTGCGACAAAATTTTGACCAATAGTGGCGCAAAAGCTGGAGATGTCATATTGTTGTCAAAGCCGTTGGGATCAGGCATCATCAATACTGCACTCAAAGGTGAAATGGCGAACAAAAAGTCATACGAGGCTGCGGTAGAAGTCATGACAACTCTCAATGCACGTGCATCAGAAGCAGCAATTGAAATGCATGCCAATGCCTGCACAGATATAACCGGATTTGGATTGTTTGGTCATGCTGTGGAGATGGCAGAAAATAGTGACGTGTCAATAGCTTTTGACATGAAAAGCATACCTGTTATTGAGGGAGCGATGACTTATGCTTCCATGGGATTGATTCCCGGTGGTGCTTACAAAAACAGATCATTCTACAAAAGCAGTATAAAGGACAGTGGTTATTTTGATGAAATTATCACTGACGTGTGCTTTGACCCTCAAACCTCAGGTGGATTGCTGATGTCAATACCGGAAGAGAATGTTGGTGTCTTAGAACACTATCCTGAATTGGTTATTATAGGAAAAGTCAAAGAATACAAAGGCCATAGAATAGAATTGTTGTAGTGGAGAATAAAATGGATAAAAACCAATTATACAGATTGATTCCAAAAGTTGATACGATTATGGGAAGAGAAGCCATTCAAAAGTTTGATGCTGATTTGGACAGGAAACACATATTGACTATCGTCAGACAGGAATTGGAAGCACTTAGGATTTTTATAGATGAGACCGATGACGTGAATGCTATTAATCAAAGAATTGACAGTACAGAATCAAATATCATCAAATCTCTTCATCATATTGTAAAAGGAAATTTAATGAGCTTGATAAACTGCACAGGTGTTATTGTTCACACAAATCTGGGCAGGTCAATACTTTCAGACGAGTTATTCGAAGAGATTAAGCATAAACTGATTAGCTACACCAATCTGGAATATGATTTGGGGAGTGGAAATAGAGGCTCTAGATATAGCATTGTAGAGTCATTGATATGCCTTTTGACAGGCGCTGAATCTGCTATGATTGTCAACAACAACGCAGCAGCAGTCATGCTCACCCTAAACACGTTTTCTCAGAACAAGGACACCATCGTATCTAGGGGAGAACTAGTCGAGATAGGTGGTAGTTTCAGGATTCCTGAGGTAATGAAAATGAGTGGTGCTAGGCTCGTTGAAGTGGGCACAACAAACAAAACCAGGCTCTCGGATTATGAGCATGCAATATCAGAAAACACTGGAACAATTATGAAAGTCCACACGAGCAACTACAAAATATTGGGATTTTCTGAAAGTGTGAGTATTGAAGCCCTGGCTGAACTTGGAAAATCGACAGGCATAGTTCTGATTGAAGACCTCGGAAGTGGAACCTTGGTTGATTTCAAACCCTATGGCATCACCCATGAACCGACGGTGATGGAATCTGTGGAGAAAGGAATTGATCTAGTGACCTTTAGCGGTGACAAACTATTAGGAGGTCCTCAAGCCGGTCTGATTGTAGGTAAGAAGCATCTGATAGATAAGATGAAAAAAAAACCAATTAGCCAGAGCGCTTCGGGTAGATAAATTTACTCTCGCGGCACTTGAATCTGTCCTGAAAATCTACTTAAAGGAAGATCAGGCTATTAGTAGAATACCGACTCTTCATATGATAACCCAGGATAAAGATAAGGTCAGAGAAAAGGCCGAAGCCCTTAAAGATATGCTTGTTGATAATGGATTTAAATCGATTATAAGAGTCATTGAATCTGAGAGTATGATTGGTGGGGGATCACTGCCAGTAGCCTTGATTCCCAGCTATGCAGTTGAGATACGACCTTTTAACTGCAAGGTTTCAACCTTTGAAAAAGAACTCAGACATGCTCCAACCCCAATAATATCAAGAATAGAAGATGATAAGCTTATATTCGATATGCGAACTGTCATAGATGGTGAGCTGAAAATCATAGCAAGCCAATTGAGAGATATAGAAAAAAAGGTGATACAATGAGTAATTTCATCATCGGTACTGCAGGACATATTGACCACGGGAAAACATCTCTTATCAAGGCTCTAACGGGCTTTGAAACAGATAGACTTAAAGAGGAAAAGGAAAGAGGCATATCAATAGACCTCGGATTTTCTTACTTTGAGTTAACTGATGGCAGTAAGGCAGGAATAATTGATGTGCCGGGACATGAAAAATTCCTTAATAATATGTTGTCAGGCGTTGTTTGTATGGACCTGATACTTTTTGTTGTAGCAGCCGACGAGGGCGTTATGCCTCAAACAGTCGAACATCTGAACATACTCAATCTCATTGGCGTTAAGAATGGGATAATAGTCATGACCAAGTGCGATATGGTGGACGAAGAAATGCTTGAATTGGTTGCTGATGACATTCGTGAAAGCTTTACCGATACTTTTTTAGAGAATGCTAAAATAGCGATGGTATCTTCTAAGAAAGGAGATGGAATTGAGGATTTGAAAAACGAGATATGGTTGGCTATGGATAATGTGGAACCCAGATCAGCGGATAAACCGGCTCGACTGCCTATTGACAGGGTCTTTACATTGAAAGGTATCGGTACCGTTATCACCGGTACAGTAATAGAAGGAACCATTAGACTAAATGATGAAATGAGCCTATTTCCGCAAAATACTATTCAAAGAGTCCGAAATATCCAGGTTCATAATAAGAATGAGGACAACGTCTATGCAGGACAAAGAGCAGCCATCAATCTGGCATCTACAGCAAAGCATGACATCAGCAGAGGGGAAGTCCTTGCAGAGAAAGATAGCTTGCATATCAGCAATATGATGGATGTGGAGCTGATATTATTGGCTGATACCATCAGAACAATCAGGAATGGCAGCAGGGTACATTTTTTTATTGGAACAGCAGAGGCCATCGGAACAGTAATTTTATTTGACCGCAAAGAATTGATCCCCGGTGAGAGATGCTTTGCTCAGATTAGACTCGATCAATACTTGAGTGCTAAGTATGGCGATAAATTTATCGTAAGATTTTACTCTCCTTTAGAAACCATCGGTGGTGGAACAATCATTGATCCAAACCCGTCAAAAAAGAAACCGTTGAATCCATCAGCAAAAGAACTTTGTCAAAGAAAGCAGCAACCGGATATTGAGTCTGTTATGCTTGCTTTTGTTCAAGAACATGTTAATTTTATCGCTATGAGTTCATTAAGAAAGACTTTTTCACTCAGCACCGATGATTTAGGTGTTTTTATGGCAAAACTGTTGGATAAGAATTCTATAATTGAGTTTTCAGATACTGATAGTTCTTATTATATCCACCAAGAGAATTACAGTAGGTTATGTGAGTCTATAATGGATGAAATCAGACAATACAATGCAAAGTATAATCTAA
>CAKMKB010000274.1:0-6920 GCA_927435965.1 uncultured Clostridia bacterium | reverse complement strand
ATTTTGGGTTCGGAAGCTTAAATTATATCTCAAAAAAGGGGGTCATTGTTATTTTTGTTAAAAAAAGAGTGAAACCCTTGAAAATAAAAGGATTTAAAATAAAAAACGAGTGTCTTAGTTGACACTACGAATATAAGGATGGAGGAGTAATTATGAAAAGATTTTTAGTAGTTGTTTTAGTTTTAGCTCTTGTATTGTCAATTTTTACATCTTGTGCACCAAAAGATGAGGTAGTGGCATTTCCAGAGAAACCAATTCAGTTTATCGTTCCTTGGGCTCCAGGTGGTGGAAGTGATGTGGCTATGCGTATTGTAGCTCAGCACGCAGAAAAGTATCTTGGACAACCTGTAACAGTTGTCAATGTTCCTGGAGTTAGTGGAACAATCGGTTTGATGGAGTTGACTGAAAAACCAGCAGATGGTTATTATATCGGTCTCATTCACGAGGGATTGGTAGTTGCCCACCACGCTGGTGTTACAGAATTGAATTATGACTCTTTTATTCCAATAGCGAATATGACAGACACACCTCAATGGTTGGCAGCTTATGCGGATGCGCCATATGATACTATCGAAGAGTTTTATGCTTATGCTAAAGCAAATCCCGGTGGGATCAATTTTGGAATGACTTTGAAGGGTGTAGCGCATGCTTGGGGAGCCAGTATGGCTGAACAGTTGGGAACAGAGTTCAACTTGATTCCTTATGAAGGTACTGGTGATAGAATTAAGGCTTTAGCCGGTGGATTTATTGATGTCACAGTATCGGACTATGCGTCTGTTGTGCAGTTTGTTGAAAATGGCGACTTGAAATTGTTAGCTGTGTGTAGTGAAGAAAGAAATCCTGCCACACCTGATCTACCGACATTGATTGAAAGTGGGTATGATTTAGTTTTTTCAGTCAGAAGAGGAATTGTGACTCCTTTGGAAACACCGGATGAAATAGTAGCTATTCTAGCTAAAGCATTAGCTGATACAGCTGCTGATCCCGAATTCATAGCTGATTTAGATAATATGCAGATTGACACTTTATATCTGGATCAAACACAGTATATCGATTATATGTCTACATTGGATAAGAACACAGCTGCAATTGCTTCACAGCTTCAATAGTTAGAGATGGATGAGTATGCTGAGTTTTCATACTCATCCTTTTTCCAAGGAGGAAAATATGGGAGATATTATAATTGCTGTTTTATTTTTGCTTTTAAGCTTATTTATGTTTGTCAATTCGAATGGATTTGTTTCAAATTTTGATAGGGGAACTCTTGGCGCAGCTGGTTTCCCAAAACTTATTGCTGTTTTTATGTTTTTTTTATCACTGATTTATATAATAAAATACATTAGGGCAAACAAAAATTTTAATAAAACATTTGATTTTAAGAGTGTTTATGAAGAGTATAAGTTTGTTATTATTACAGTGCTATTATTCCTGTTTTATGTTGTTACAATGAAATATATAGGATTCATCATTTCAACCTCAATCTATCTATTAGCTTCTCAGTGGCTATTGAGCGACAGGAAGAAAAAGAATATTCCAATTATAATTATTATGACTCTTTTTATAAGTCTTGGTGCATATTACTTTTTCACTTCATATTTGTCTGTTACTTTTCCAGCAGGAATATTCTTTGAATAGGAGGATTTTACATGTTTGAACTATTTAGCATAGGCTTCGATCAAATTCTACATCTTGATATTATGATAACGGTCTTCATTGGTGTTTTGGGTGGTGTAATAGCAGGGGCAATACCGGGATTTACAATAACAATGGCAGTAGTGCTGGCACTTCCATTTACCTTTGGTATGGAACCAACGCAAGGAGTTGCAACGATTATGGGAGTTTCTATAGGTGGATTGTCCGGTGGTCTAATCAGTGCTGCATTACTAGGCATACCAGGAACTCCATCGTCAGTGGCAACGACTTTTGATGCATATCCAATGGTAAAAAATGGGTATCCTGGTAGAGCATTATCTATTGGTATCTGGGCATCGTTTTTCGGTACACTAATCAGTACCGTTGCTCTTGTGACAATAGCACCACAGGTTGCAGCATTTGCTATGAAAATTGGACCATGGGAGTATTTTTCACTGATATTCTTTTCTTTGACCATCATTGCGGGACTTACAGGAGACACAATAGAAAAAGGGTTGCTTGCTGGATTGTTTGGGTTGGCTATAGCAACTGTTGGTATTGATCCAATGACAGGAGTATCTAGGTTTACTTTCGGCTTATATTTCTTGAAAGCGGGAGTACCATTTTTAACTGTTTTGATTGGTATGTTTGCCATGTCGAGACTGCTTACTGAAATCGAATCAAAAACACTCAGAAACGACGCAATAAGCAAAGGCGAACAAGAATATGACAGTAAGTTCAAACTAGATATAATAGATTCACTTTTGATTGTTTTAAAACAACCTGTGAATTTGTTTCGATCTTCATTGATCGGCACATTTATAGGAGCTGTTCCTGGAGCAGGCGCAAGTATTTCTAATATACTCGCTTATGACCAAGCTAAAAAAGGGTCTAAATATCCTGAAAAATTCGGAACTGGAATTGCAGATGGTATAATTGCTTCAGAGTCCGGCAACAATTCAACAGCTGGTGGTGGTTTGATAACAACTTTAGCCTTGGGAATTCCAGGAGATGCAGTAGGTGCAGTCATTTTGTCCGCATTGATGATTCACGGTGTAACACCTGGCCCTTTACTGATTAGAAATAATCCTGAGATAATCGGAAGCATATTTGTTGCTCTGGTTATCGCAAGTTTCTTCATGATTATCATACAGTTTTTAGGTGCAAAAGTATTTGTTAAAATCGTAAACATTCCTAAATATGTTTTAGTACCAGTTGTACTGGCTTTGTGTATTATAGGGTCTTATGTGCTTCACAATAGAATAACAGATTTATATATATTACTGGCAATGGGAATTATTGGTTACTTTCTAGTAAAATATAAGTATCCTTTAACACCGATAATACTTGGTGTAATATTAGGTCCTATGGCAGAAGTTAATCTCAGGAGAGCTTTAATAACCGATCCAAATCCGATGCTGTTTTTCACCAGACCAATATCGTTATTCTTTTTAGTGATTGCATTGGCTTCTGTTGTTCTTTCAGTTAGACAAGGTCAGAAAAAAAATATAGGAAAAAACCAAAAGGCTTAAGAAGATAAAAAATAACAGAGGTATTCTTGCAAAAGAATACCTCTGTTATTTTAAAGATTGCAAATTGACATAACTTATTTACGTATAATCAGTTGAGATCCTGCAACAATTATGAACAAGACGATACCAATGGTCCCCACTGCTGTGTTGCCGCTATTACTTGCATAGTATAGCATAAAAAATATCGGAACAAAAAGCAAAGCAGATATTTTCTTAGTCATAGTACACCTCCGATATTGATTCTAAATACAAATAGCAACAGGTAGTTGAGCACTCCCATTAGCAATGCTGTCAGTAAAACCGGTTTTATAACTCTTTTGTATATCTCGGACTCATGCCCTGTCAAACCAGAAGCGGATGCAGCCATCAAAATGGTTGTAGGCCCTAAACTAACGCCTACCGAGCCAGAGATGGATTACAACCCCGACATAACATAAGCATTAACACCCAATGCCGTTGCTACAGACATCTGAAACTTACCAAAGATGACATTCGAGTTTGTATTGCTTCCTGTGATGAAGCTTCCTAATACACCAAATAGCGGTGCGAATAGGGGATATAAGCCTCCTGTCAACTCAGACACTTTCAACGCTAATGTGCTAGTCATACCTGAGTCCATCATGACCAAAGCCATGGTAATCAAGAAGACAAGTGTAATGGTTGTGCCAATGTTTTTATCGATGGTTCTTTTAATGACGGTTTTTATTTTATTAGTATCCCAGATACCTGATTTTTTGTAAACCAGCATTCCGACGAGGGCAGACAGGATGATGATAGGCGCCGGGTGTCCAAATATTTTGATTCTTGAATAGGCGGCTTCTTGAGCAACCATATGACCTAGATCAGTCACAAAAGAGGGGTACTTGAATGAGATGCTATATTTTCCAAGTTTTAGAACCTGAAAAAGCAATGATAAAACGATGATTGTCGTATAAGGTAACAAGGCTTTGCCCAGTGTGAGCTTGCTTGCATAAAGATTTTCTGGCTTTCCTGGTTTTTCTTTTAAAGTATAGATTAAAAACATAGTTAACAACCCTGATAGAGCGGTCAACAATCCAACCAATGATACCAGATTAAAATAAAGAACTGTAAACATAACTGCGATCATTACCAAGGAAGTAGGAATGACATAAATAAGACCCTTCTTGACGTATTTCCAACCACCATATATATAGCAAACTGTCAGACCCATCATAACCATAGCCAGCGCGTCAAATATCCCCATAGCATAGCCGATGCTCTGCTGATTCAGATTTGTGACAAGGGAAATGGTAAAGAATGATGATCCCATTGAGCCAAAGCTGACGGACCACGAATGTCCTAATAATACTGCTGCAACCGATGAAAGCTTGTCAAAACCCAAATGAATCAGTATGGGAACAACTATAATCACAGGAACCCCAAATCCTGCTATGCCTTGCAACACGGAAGAAAAGAGCCATGCCAGCAACAGGAACTGTGTAAAAGGATCCTTTATGAATATCAAGATATTTTTGTTGATGACATCTATCGCTTCAAATTCGTAAACGAGGTGATACAAAAAAACAGCAGACCATATAATCAGTAAAACGTACAATGCCAAAGACATTCCCTTGCTCATTGCGATGGTTAATCCAGAGATATTCAGACCAAAAAAGCCATAAGCTATCATTATCGATGATAATACAGCCAATGCTCCAGATTTTCCTGCTGTCATTTTAAAAACGAGTAAACAGGATAGAAGAATTAAGAGTGGTAAAAATGATAAAAGTGTATGCATGATGCAATTCATCCTTTCGTGAGAATTTAATAATACAAATGTTTACATATTGTATGGTATGAATTATTGTTTTGTAGATAATTGCTTAAATATATGATAAAAACGAAGAACTATCATAACTTATTGTATAATTTAATATAAACCATTCGCATGTTATTATCAATTGACGAAATGAAGTTATTTAGTTGAATTTTCACTAAAAAACTTGCTATATGTACATAAAAATGAAAAAAAATCAATCTCAACTAAATCAAACAAAAATGCCTGTGGATTTAACCCAAGCATTTATAGTATTCGTGAGGAGATATAGTTTAAGGGCGTATTCCCTTTCTACATTTTATTCTTGAAACAATCATATCGCAGTTTACATTTTCAATGCCATGCATTTTGTATAATTTTTGCTCTAAAAAAGCACTAAGTTCCTCTTTATTCATAAATAAGGCGTGAACGTGGAGCTTCGAGCTTCCTGTCATGTGGTAAATGTCAGTAATAAATGGCAAGGTACTGAGTTCGGTCGATATACCGTACAAATATTCAGGTAGAATTTTAATATCAAGGAATACAGATACTGTCTGACCTGTTTTTTCTGGATTGATAATCACTGAGAAGCTTTCGATTACACCTTCTTCTAGCATAGCATCTATTCTTGTTTTGACAGATACTCTAGACAGATTAACTTGCTTTCCTATTTCAATATAAGACTCTCTGCCATTTTGTGAAAGGATTTTAAGTATATCCATATCGATTACATCTAAGTTGTTATGCGTCATAGTTTATTCCCCCTTTTGCATTTTGTTTATTATAATTTAACATATGTAAAGCAAATTATCAATAAATTATCCTAATTTTAATAATAATACATTTATGTTGACAAAAATACTTCCTTTTGTCGATTGATTAAAGATTGTTATTGGGGTATATTTATAGGTAGCAAATGATATATTAAGGAGGAACCAATAATGGATTTTAATTGTAATTATCAACCCTACACATCAAATAGAAATACACATATTGCTAAAAACGGCATGGTTGCTACTTCACAACCTTTAGCGGCAAATGCAGGTCTTGATATGCTAAAGAAAGGTGGCAACGCTATAGACGCTGCAATAGCTACGGCAGCCTGTTTGACAGTTGTTGAACCTACATCAAATGGAATAGGTGGTGATGCGTTTGCATTGGTTTGGATTAAGAATGATGAAAAACTATATGGTTTAAACGGTAGTGGATTCTCACCGAGTGGATTGTCTGCCGAGATTCTAAAGGAGAAAGGTTTAGAGAAAATGCCGGTGTTTGGTTGGACACCTGTTACTGTCCCTGGAGCCCCCGCAAGCTGGGCAGCACTTTCAAAACGATTTGGCAAGCTTCCTTTGAGTGTGGTCTTAGAGCCAGCAATAAGATATGCAAGAGAAGGATACCCCGTGACACCAACCCTTGGCTACAATTGGAATAGAGGATATAAAAAATATAAGGCCGAATGCAATTCAGAAGAGTTTAACGAATGGTACAATACCTTTACATTTGATGGCAAGCCCCCGATAGTAGGTCAAATGGTAAAATTACCAAACCATGCAAAAACATTGGAAGATATTGCTAAAACCGATGGAGAGAGTTTCTATAGAGGAGAATTAGCTGATAAAATTGACGCTTGTTCCAGAAAACACGGAGGCTACCTCAGAAAAGAGGATCTAGCTGCATATCAGGTAGAATGGGTTGAACCAATTAAAGTCAATTATAAAGGATACGAAATTTGTGAGATTCCTCCCAACGGGCAAGGCATTGTGGCACTGATGGCATTGAATATTCTAAAAAGCTTTGATTTTCCTGCAAAAGAATCTGTTGATACATATCATAAGCAATTTGAAGCAATTAAGCTTGCTTTTGCGGATGGTAAAAAATATGTGACAGATCCTAATCATATGAAATTCAAATCCGAGGATTTGTTGAGCGATGAATTTGCCGACAATCGAAGGAAGCAAATTTCCGGCATGGCTCAAGAT
>CAKMKB010000273.1:0-9463 GCA_927435965.1 uncultured Clostridia bacterium | reverse complement strand
AGCCCAAGCAACTTGATGCTTAAGTACGGAAAACCTATTGTTACAGTAAGCTATAAGGAGAATGGAAATCAACAGCAGGCAAAGTTTCCAATTCCACACCTAGGTGAAAACAAGGACTTTCTAAACTTGATTGCTTCACATGAAATTGTCACCATGCATAGCCAAGAAGCATCTCTCGAAGAAATCTTCATATTGCTAACCGGGAGGTTGCTGATATGAGAGATATTGATGTCAGACGCGTGAGCAGCGCCTTTTTAACCGACATGAGATTCCAATGGAAGCAAGGTTTTTTTGTAATTTATTTGATTGTGAGCTTCTTTTATTTGCTTATATTGAGTCAGCTACCTCATTTTATTATAGATTATGCTTTACCTATTATTGTATTTTCAGACCCTTCTGTACTGGGATTGTTTTTTATAGGCGGCATGGTTCTTTTGGAGAAAGAGCAAGGTGTTCTGCAAATGCTTGTGGTTACGCCTCTGACCGTAAAAGAATATGTTCTGAGTAAAGTAATTGCTTTAACTCTGGTGGCACTAATGGCGGGAATATTGATCACAGCAGTTTCTGCTTATAATCCAGTTGATTACTTCACACTAATCATAGGAATTATACTGACCAGTGTTTTTTTTACATTACTCGGTTTCATTATCAGCACCAAAGCTAAGAGCTTAAATGCTTTTTTCCTGCACATGATGCCTTGGACAGCTCTTCTGATGGTGCCTTGTGTGTTCTATGTCATATATCCTCAATTAACAGCCTTGCTGATAGTGCCTTCTGTTGCTGGACTGAACCTTGTGCTTGGAGCAATTGGAGGACAATCATTATCCGAGATTATCCTTACATCATTTTACCTAGTAGTGGTTAATTATTTCCTGTTCCAGAAATCTTGTTCTATCTTCCAAAAGAAGATGGTTTATGGAGGTTCTGTATGAGGATGCTACATACATTTCGTTCAGATTTTATATCTATCATCAGGGAGCCTGTTATTGCAGTGATTGCACTTGCACCCTTGTTTATGGTCCTGGCATTTAAGGCTTTGATTGTTTTTCTTTTGCCGCATTTACCGGAGTTCATACATTTATATCTTGATATTCTGTTATACACTCTTGTCACTTTATTGCTTGCTACTCCTATTATCATGGGAGTTGTCATGGGGTTCCTGATGTTGGATGATCGTGATGGGGGAATGATAGAGCTTTATTATGTCACACCCCTCGGTGAATCTGGTTACCTTTTCAATAGAATCTTATTCAGTTTTATAACGACTTTTTTTTATACCTGTCTCAACTATGCTATTCTAGGCGTCTATTCGATTTCATTGGGAAGATTGATTTTTATCGCTGTCTTGTGTTCGTTATTTGCCGCATCTGTTGGTCTTTTGTTTTTTGCTCTGGCCAGCGATAAGATCAAAGGACTTACCTATGCCAAGGGTATGAACTTCTTCATCATCTTTGCATATTCAGATTTGCTAGGAGTCCGATGGTTTTCATACCTGAGCGCTATGTTTCCGACTTCCTGGCTTTCAGGTTTAATTAGGGGATCTTTTCAGTACATGCAATCGCTGGTGGTCGTTTTATTCTGGCTTGTAGTGATGATTTATTTTACTCATAAAAGAGGTAGATAAGTTTAAAAACAAAAACCACAGATTGATTTTGTCTGTGGTTTTTGTTTTTACCTCTAGTTGCCATCAAAGATCAACTTATTGTCATCGCCATCTGTTAAAAATATTTTTTCAATTTCATCACTAATCAAGCTTTCAATATTTCCATCGTAATTGATTTTCGCACTAATACTACAGTTGGAACTCAGTATACGAGGTACCGGCATTAACTCGCAGGTTATGTTGTTTTTTTTGCATTTCCTCTCGAACTTGATTGCACCTGAATGGGTAAAGAATAATATCATGTATTCCATGTTTATTTCTTTGCCTCTAAAATAAAATCTTCCCCGTCTTCTGTAATTTTGGTGGTGTATCCAGAGCTTTTGAGAAATCGTTCAACATTCCTTTTTGCAGTGTTGTTGTCAACTATTATGGCTACCCCTTCAGGGTGTTTGTCCAGTGCTTTTTTGGTCATCAGTACCGGTTGTGGACAGCTCATGCCTCTTGTGTCTATTTTATTCATGAAATCATCTCCCTATATTTTTGTTTTCACTAAATCTTCTGAATTGAAATAAGAAACTATTCCTAAAAATACGAATATGATTATTACAGCTATCTGACCATTAAGTGTTGCACCTGCTGGACTGGACGCTAATCCAAAGTTATGGGCTATGGCAGCTCCTACGATCATTCCCATGACACTCACGACAGAATCCGTATTGCCTTCTCCTGACAGAATCAGCTGTCTAAGTGGACATCCGCCTAATAGAACAGATCCCCAGCCTACAACTGCCATTCCCAAAAAGTTCCATAATCCGTCTGTGTGGGCAACAGGTTGACCTTCAAATCCTAGATTAAAGAATCCTAAAGATATATTTCCTATAAAGCTGACGACAATGATAGATACGAAACCTAGTAAAAGATAGTTGTCTTTAAAGAGCATCATATCTCTAGAACCACCAACCATGCAAAGTCTGGTTTTTTGTGCCAAAACACCTACTATAAGTCCTGCTGCTAGAGACATTAGAATCGGTGCTGCTTGTGATCCTGGTCCACTTTCGCTAAAAAATATAAAGGCTGGAGCAGTCACTAGAAGTATAAACCATCCAACATTTACTGCAGGGAAAATATAGCCTTCAATTTTAGGCATTTTATAATTTCTTTTGAGATTGAATCCTTTATTCAAGAATCTTACGCCAACTAAAATACCGGCTAAAAACCCAGCTAATCCAACTATAGCATTTAAATCTCCAGCACTTATTCTTAATACCATTCTTAAAGGACATCCTAAAAACACTAAAGCTCCAATCATCACAACCATGCCTAGCATAAATCTCATGAATGGCGCGGACCCTCCTCTAGATTCAAACTCTTTGTTTTTGAGAGATATCAAAAAAGCCCCCAAAACTAATCCAATAATCTCAGGCCTTATGTACTGAACGACCCCTGCTCTGTGTAATCCCAATGCGCCTGCTATATCTCTCAAAAAGCATGCTATGCAGTATCCCATATTGCCGGGGTTGCCATAGTAACCTAGAATTACGGATATAAGACCAACTGCTACTCCTGCAAGTATAATTCCTTTTTTCCCTTTCATTCATGCCTCCTCATAGTCGTTTTTGATTTCGATATTAGTTTAACAATTGCTCATTTTAATGTAAAATGGATTATACTAATAGTTCAGTACCGACCAATTAGTAATACTTATAGTGATTGTTAAAAATACTGATAAATAATATAATGATACATAAATAACGACATAATCATCTATTGATAATAGGGTTTAAAGGAGACGTTTATGAGACAAGTCTATCTAGATAATGGGGCAACATCTTTCCCAAAAGCACCAGGTGTATCCGAGAGTATAACCGACTATATTATAAATGTTGGATCAAATGTGAATCGAGGGGCTTACAACTCATCATACAAGGCTGAGAATACGGTCTATGAAACAAGAGAGCTTATATGTCAACTTTTCAATTTTGACAAGCCTGAAAATGTAGTATTTACTAAAAATGTTACAGAAAGTCTTAATGTGCTTATAAAAGGTCTATTACAGGAACATGACCATGTGATCGTATCCTCCATGGAACATAATGCAGTAATGAGACCTTTAAATGCTTTGGGGAACAAAATCGAATACACCAAGGTTAAATGCAGTAAACTGGGAGATTTAGACATTAAAGATTTAGTAAGTTCTATTAAACCAAACACGAAAGCGGTTGTGATGAACCATGCCTCCAATGTCTGCGGCACTATATTGGATCTGGAAGAGGTAGGGAGAATCTGTCAGGAAAAAGGAATTTTTTTCATTATAGACAGCGCACAGACAGCTGGTTTTTTAGATATTGACTTCAATGGACTAAATGCTGATGCCATAGGTTTCACAGGTCACAAGAGTCTGTTGGGACCACAAGGTATCGGTGGATTTGTAATCAATGACAAACTGGCAAACAATATAGATACCTTTATAGAAGGCGGAACTGGAAGTCTATCTGATTCGGAATACCAGCCAAACTATATGCCTGATAAGTTTGAATCCGGGACTTTGAACATACCAGGAATTTTTGGTTTGAACGCCTCTTTGAAGTATGTGTTAAATGAAGGAATCGAAAGTATAAGGGATAAGGAGTTACAGCTTTTGGACCGATTTATGCAAGGTATTTTTGATATGAATGGCATTGAAATAATAGGAAAGAAATCGTCCACCGGTAGAACTGGAATAGTGTCCCTTGATTTTGTCAATCAGGATAATGGTCTCATTTCTCATGAACTCGATAAGAAATTTGGCATTATGACCAGGTGTGGAATGCACTGCGCACCATCAGCGCACCAAACCTTGGGGACTTTCCCAAGAGGTACAGTAAGATTTGGGTTTAGTCATTTTAATACTTTTGACGAAATAGATTACACAATTAATTCAATCAAAAAAATAATCAACAAATAACTTAAAGGAAGGTAGTGTTTTGGAGTTCAATCAATTGGAGAGTTTTTTAAGTGTTGTGAAGCACAAGAGTTTTTCTAAGGCTGCAAAGGAACTGTATCTGACGCAACCGACCGTCAGCAATAATATTCAAAATTTAGAGAGAGAGCTTAAAATTGTTCTTTTAGATAGGAAAAGCAAAACGGTTACTTTAACAGATGCTGGAAAGGAGTTTTATCGATATGCTCTTGAACTGATCAATACAAGAGATAAGGCGAAGCATATCATGATGGAAAAATCTGAAAGTATTGAAGGTGAAATAAGCATCAATGCCAGTTCTATTCCTGAGCAGTATATTCTTCCTTACATCATAAAAGGGTTTGTAAAAAAATATCCTAAGGTTACATTTACCGTGACCCATAAAAACTCTAAAGATGTCGTGGAAGAGATATTGAAAGGTAAAAACAACTTTGGAATAGTTGGTGCCAAATATGCATCCGAAGTTCTTGAGTACATTGATTTTTTCCAAGATGAGTTAGTTCTAGCCGTACCTAACAATGAGAATTATCACTGGGCTTCAGATACTGTTGATATGGATTCTTTACTATCAAGTAAATTCATATTTAGAAAAAAAGGGTCTGGCACAAGATTGATAGTGGAAAAGGGTCTTTCGGATATAGGGATTCATTTAGATAATTTGAATATTACATCTTTTATAGACAGCAATGAAATGATAAAAAAAATGATTGAGTTAGAATTAGGGATTAGCTTAATATCAAAAATTGCCGTTAAGAATGAAATGGATTTAGGGTTGATTAAAACCTATAGAATTAAAAATCTTGAATTAAATCGAAGTTTCTACTTCGTTTATCATAAACACAGAACGCTATCACCAGTAGTAGATGAGTTCAGAGATTTTTTAATAAACTGGAAGGGAACAAAGCTTGATTAGTAAGTGAAACAGTAAAAAAAACCGAGGTGCATAGCCTCGGTTTTAAACATTAAATCGGAACAGTACCACATCACCGTCTTTTATGATGTATTCCTTGCCTTCTAATCTTAGGAGGCCTTTTTCTTTTGCCGCTACCATGGAACCTATCTGCTCCAGAACATCAAAGGCAACCACTTCCGCTCGGATGAAGCCTCTTTCAATGTCAGAGTGGATCTTTCCTGCTGCCTGTGGGGCTTTCGTTCCGTTTTTGATAGTCCAAGCCCTTGATTCCTCAGGACCGGTTGTCAGGAAGGATATCAATCCAAGAAGCTTGTAGCTTGCACGGATCAGCTTATCCAATCCAGGCTCCTTGATGCCTGATTCTTCCAGATACATTTGTTTTTCTTCTTTATCGAGTTCTGAGATTTCCGCTTCGATTTTCCCACAAATAGAGATAACCTCCGAGCCGTCTTTTGCGGCATATTCCTTTATTCTATTGATGTGTGGATTTGTATCGATGGTATCTAGATCTTCCTCGTTGATGTTTGCTGCATAAAGTATCGGTTTAGCAGTAATCAGATTAAGCGTTCTGACCAGCTTATCCTCTTCGTCTGTAAACTCCATCTGACGGACAGACTTTTCCTGCTCCAGATTTTCCACAATCCGAGATACCAACTCATACTCTGTGCTTTGTGATTTGTCGCCTCTTGATGTTTTAGCCAAGCGATCTCTTCGTTTCAAGAGCATTTCGAGATCAGACAGGATAAGCTCCAGCTCGATGACCTCTATATCCCGTATAGGATCTAGACTGCCCTCAACATGTGAGACGTTTTCGTCCTCGAAGCATCTGACCACGTGAACGATGGCTGATACTTCCCTGATGTGTGAAAGGAACTTGTTTCCTAGCCCCTCACCCTTGCTTGCTCCCTTGACCAACCCTGCTATATCATAAAATTCCATGGCGGTATGAACTATTTTCTTGGATTTGCTCATTGTCGACAGATAATCCAAACGATGATCCGGTACAGAGACAACCCCGACATTGGGCTCGATGGTACAGAATGGATAATTGGCTGATTCAGCTCCGGCTGATGTTATAGCGTTGAATAAAGTACTCTTGCCTACATTTGGCAATCCGACTATTCCCATTTTCATAATTGCACGTCCTTTCATTAAAATGTACAGGACATTATATAATAGAACCATTTTAACTTCAACTAAAACTATTAAAATCATTTTAGGATCATTTCTTGCACTTAACATAGACTTAACATTCAGTTAACACGGACACAACATATAAAGATTTTAAACGTGTTACTATGTGATTGACTTAAAAAACACAAATAGAAGGAGATAATTCTAAGATGAAAAAAAGTTTGGGAACAAAAACTGTAATATTACTATTAATCACCGTTTTACTAATGGGTATTTTTGCCGGATGCGGCAACGACAATACTGCAACTACAGCAGCGCCGGGATCAACTGCAACTCCTGATGTTGAATTGACAGGACAGGTCATAATTGACGGATCGGGGACAGTATATCCTCTGATGGCACATATAGCAGAACAATACATGACAACTAAAGAAGCTGATGTCAGCGTAGAAGTCGGTAGAGCTGGATCAAGTGCAGGTATTAAGAAATTTATTCCAGGCGAACTGGACTTAGTTGACGCTTCAAGGGCAATGAAAACAGAAGAAAAAGAGCAGCTTGAGCAAAATGGTTATGATTATGAGACAGAAGTACTTGAAATCAAAATAGCATTGGATGGTTTGACAATAGTCATTAATAAAGACAATACATGGGCAACAGAAATGACAAAAGATGAAATAGTCAACATGTATCTTTCCAAAACACTTAAAGCAGACGACATGGTATTATGGTCAGACATCAGATCAGAATGGCCAGCTGAAGAAGTTAAATTCTTCGGACCTAATGAAAACCACGGAACATATGAATTCTTCTACGAAGTTATTCTGAAAAAACAAGACATGGTAACTACTGCCAATTTACAACAAGAGTATTCAACATTGGTGGATCTTGTATCAAAAGACAAAAATGCTATAGCATTCTTCGGATTTGGATACTATGTCAATAATCAAGATAAAATCCAAGCTGTAAAAGTTGACTTTGGAAACGGACCAGTTGAGCCAACGCTGGCAACTATCGGTGAAGAGCTTCCATACGCTGGATTTACAAGACCGGTATTCACATATGTGAACCTGAGATACGCGAAGGAAAAACCACAAGTGCTTGACTTTGCCAAATATGTAGTCTCTGAAGAAGGCGCTGCAAAGCTTGCAGGCGAAAATGGATTCGCACCACTTCCCGCAGATGTATATGCAGAATATATGTCAGTGCTGGAAGCTATAAAATAAAACCCTCAATTTAATCATATGGCTTAAGATGGGAAGCATTGGGGCTTCTCATCTTAGGTCGTTTGAAGTTTATAAAAGGAAGTGAGTTATATGAGTGATCGCAATACAGATGTACGAGAAATAATCCAAAACAACATAAGAAACAAAAAAGACATTGTCAATAAAATCATGCCTGTGTTTTTTTTCATTATGGCTTCGGTGTCTGTTCTGACCACCATAGGCATCATAACCACATTGGTTATGGATGCGTATAAGTTTTTCAGTGCTGTTAGTTTATCTGATGTTTTCAGCACCAGACTTGCACCACTGAGAGCGGTAGATCCGTCCTTTGGCATATTGCCTCTAATCAATGGAACAATCATCATTACAGTTATCGCGATGTTGGTTGCTATACCGCTAGGCCTTACGGCTGCACTTTATCTTAGCCAGTTTGCATCCCAAAGGGTTAGGAAAACAGTTAAACCGATACTCGAGGTGCTTGCAGGGATTCCAACTATTGTTTACGGATTCTTTGCCTATACCTTTGTGACACCTCTATTGATGAGTCTTATACCCGCACTGGAAGCTAAAAATGCCTTAAGTCCAGGGATTGTCATGGGTATCATGATTATTCCATTGGTTGCTTCTTTGTCTGAAGATGCCATGAATGCTGTGCCGGAAATTCTTAAGGAAGGATCGTTGGCATTGGGATCAACTAAACTGGAAGTCGCCATTAAGGTTGTCATTCCCTCAGCCATATCCGGTATTATTGCCTCTTTTGTTCTGGCGATTTCAAGAGCCATAGGGGAGACTATGATTGTCACTATAGCCAGCGGTAGTTCAAAAGACTTTACCTTTGATATAACACGATCCATGCAGACAATGACCTCATACATCGTTGAGTTTACAAGCGGAGATGCTGGTAGCGGGACAACAGGATATTACAGTTTATATGCAGTTGGCTTGATTCTACTTTTATTCACTCTTGTCATGAATCTTATAGCTCAATATATCTCTCGCAAATACAGGGAGGAATACTAATATGAGTTATCAGATTGAATCTGTGAAATCCAAGCAAGTGGTTCACATGAAAGAAAAAGAAATGAAAAATATGATAAAAATTGATACAGATAAAAAAAGATTGAAAAAAAGGCTATTTTTGAATCGTTTTTTTAAACATCTATTCTCCCTATCTGTCATATTTGCACTACTAGTATTGGGGATACTGTTTTACAGGATAATAGCAGACAGCATTGGATGGCTTAATATAAAATTTTTGACTGGCAATCTATCCATTTTCCCTGAAAAGGCAGGCATTTACGGCGTTATAGTAGGTTCTGTCTGGCTGATGTCGATCGTAGTGCCGGTGACGATGGTTCTTGGCGTTTCCACTGCCATCTACCTTGAAGAATATGCTAAAAAGGGTAATATTCAAATGCTTATAAAAGTTAACATATCCAATCTTGCCAGTGTTCCGTCGGTTATATTTGGTCTTTTGGGTTTAGCGGTTTTTAGCATATTCTTCAAGGTAGATCGCAGTGGAAACGCCAAGAACCATCGTCACCGGCACTACGATCGACATCAGCCAGACAGAACCTACTATAACACCGTATATGCCTGCCTTTTCAGTGAATTTGGATAGATTGCAAGTT
>CAKMKB010000272.1:0-9562 GCA_927435965.1 uncultured Clostridia bacterium | reverse complement strand
GACTGTAAATTCACAATTCTTACAACATGACTTTAGAATATATCAGAAATATGCTTCTCTATATCTTATTATATTCTGATATAAGTAGTTATTCAAGTAATCGCGTATCCGTCTCTCATTTATCCGATGACTAACAGTGCTAAGACTCCCACTTCTACAAGTGAGAGATAAGCACTGTAGAGTCCCTGGATAACGGTTTCTAAGATTCAGATGTCGTTAAACGCCATCCGAACCCAAGAACCCTGTTGATCTATTTAGCCAGGTAATACTTAATTGCAGCACTGTGGCAAAAGCAACCCAAAGCAAGTAGGGAATGTTTGCTAAAGCAATCCAAGAAGCAAACGGATATATTTTAAACAAAGCCCACATCAATGTGAGCAATACCAGAATAATGTCTAAAAGCGCTAGATTATTATTTCTAAGCTTAAACTGTAAAGGTGTAAAAGCTATGTTAAACAAAATATTCAGAATGAATGGCAACAACACAAACCAGGTTATTTGTGATTTAGTATACATGTAAGTTGCAGAACCAAAAGTGATTATAATGACAACATAAAGAACACTCCATACCGGGCCGAAAAGCCATGCAGGAGGAGCCCAGGTAGGTTTCTGTAAATGCTTATACCATTGATTCATCGTCGTATCCTCCCGCTTAATTAACAAACTTCACAGACTTGTTATCTGTACATGATATCTAGACAACCGTTTCAACGATTCACTGTCGCTTGGTTAGTATTATACTTCTTCAGAAGTAATTTATAATTTCATTCCCTTATCAGTAATCGCTACGGACTTAGAGCGGTGATTTCTCTGATGTATATACCCTTCATCATCAAGTTTATTTATAATGTCAAAATTATATCCCTTCCACGTTATATCTAGATTTGACTCGAAACGGCTTTGTTCATTAAATCTTGTTAAATACATCAGAAGCATTGTCAATTCTTCTACTGCCTTCTTGTAATTAGTTTTATCAGTCATGAAATTCTCACTCCTTCTTAAAGTCACATTTTACTTTACAAATTTTCAAATTTCGCTTAAGGTTTAAATCACTATTCCAAACTTGTAATAATCCCGTGTTTTTTCGCTTTATCATACATCTCTTGAAAAGCAGCCTTTGCACCATCCGCAAATCCTATCGGTATAGGACTTAAGAAACTATCATAAATAATCTTACCCTTAAACGGAAGTAAAACAGTTTCAAACAAGGCCGGTAATTCTCGTCTCAATGTGTTCGCTATTGAATTGCTTATCCCTTTAATCCCATAAAGCCTATCTTCACCCTGCTCATTCGAAGCGATTACAACGACGTAATCTACCTGATGCTCCATAATAACGAACATTCCTTTTTTATATTTCTTTCTCCATAGCTTCAAAATGTTGATTGTCTCTTGAGGAAGTTGTATTTCACTGATATATTCACCTATTATGTCCGGATTTTCCCATAGTACCTCTCTTACTTTGTGCACCACCATTTCGCTAACAGTATTAGGATATACTGGCTTGATTCTATCATTAACTACCCTTTCCCGTTCATTAACAAAGGCTATTAATCCAAACCATGTCTCATAAAATTCTCTACACTCGGCCGGGGTTAGCTGGGCTGTTTTTGTATCTTCAAATATCGCACAACATTTCTTGTATTTCTTGCCACTTCCGCAAGGACATGGTTCGTTGCGTCCGACTTTCTTTTTTTGCAATACAGGAAACTTAATAATGTCTTCATCGCGTTTGCTTATAATCTCATAAAGCTCGGATGGCGTATACCCTTTGTTATCCCAAATTCGAGTGTTATTTTTTGCAAGCATAATTAGATTTATAAATTCCTGCATCTGTTGTTCGTCACGAAAGAAAAGATTATACCTGCCTAAAATAGAGCCCAATTCACTTATCTCATCTCCAAAAGTCATAAAATCTCTTACTTCCTTATAGGCTTCAATGGTATCTCTAGAGTAACCAAAAAAATTCCATATAAAAGTTTGTACATTCCACCAGCAATCGTTATCCTCATAGTATTCATTGACATGTTTAATAAATTCAGTTTTTTCGGGTATATGGCGGGGTTTGTTTGCTTGGTGTTTCAGTAAAAAATCAGCTTCTTCAAAGTCTTCAAAAAACCAATAATGCACGATATATTCTTTATAAAATCCGTACCAACCCTCTTTTAACACAAGTGGTAGAAGGAGAATATAAATCTCTTCATAAGTCGTCTGGTCGATGTTTTGTCTGTTGAAGATATCAACAAAGTCCTCACGGCTGATAATGCCATATAAATTTACCGCTGCCTTTGCATAAGAATCAAGTGATTGGCGGATTCTTGCCCTTCCGTATGGACAACGGATGACGTCACCTTTGCGGTTATACTGTTCAAAAATTTCAATTTGTTTTTGTTCGGTCATATTATTTCCACTCCTATCATCCGATTATGTTAAATCTAATTGATCCAGTCTTTTAATTAGATGAATCAAGTACCCATTTTTCAATGCCTCTATGATTTTATCTTCAAGGCTAATTTGATTATTATTGACTTCTTTATCATCACCATATGCATAGCATTCTTCGGAATACGGAATCCCATAATACATATACAAGTGACCATGATTTTCAAGATTAGGAATGTGTTTTACAATTTCACTATATTTGCTTTTCATGTTTATCTACCTCGTCAATTATTAATTTGCTAAGGTCATATTAAAATTTAATTATAAATACCCTACAGGAATTGCACTAATCCCCTTTTCCAGATACATTAGTTCAGAATACTAAGTCTCGTATAATCCAACATTTAAAAGTGGAATGTATGAGACATCATAATTCTTATCTATTTATTGTTTCTTTCCGAATCTGAAAATTTCCCCGTTTACCAATTGTAGTTCAGCAGTTTCAAGAAGCTTGCTATCCATATAGTCAGTTTGTGTAACCATCAATTTTCCGTTATCTAGCTTTAAAAAATAGTCGTAGTTCATTCGGTCAGAAAGCTGATACTCTTTATCTGCCACATAATCAAACACGATTACCCTGTTATCTATGATGCCAGAACCAAAGCTCACGGTCGCACAAAATTCGGGTTTCCCATCGTTTGTCAAATCAGCCAAATACACATTCCAAACAGGCATACCCCAAAACAATACTTTTTCACCCACAGTTACTTTCTCAGGTGTCCATTTAAAAGTGACCCCTGGAAATTCTGTCAACGTTATTTCCTTGCTCTCGTTCCACGGCATCTCATCAGTACCAAAATAATCAAACCACATACGGGTTTCATATTTTGGTTTTGAATTGTTGCACCCGGAAAAAACGATGCAATTGATGATAACAACAGCTATTAATAAAATTACTCGTTTCATGATCATAATCACCTTATCTTCCTGATCAACAGGGTTCTTGGGTTATAGGAGTTTTCACTACCACCTTAACACAATACATGCTACGTACTTAAACCGGCACCAGATGCTACTAAAACAACAATGTCACCCTTATTAAGACAACAATACAATAGTCTCCACGTGCGGTATCACATTACTCTTATACAATTTAACAAATCATACTGTAACCGGGGTAAATACTCAATTTCTATCCCACTATTTTAACTTGTATAAGTCTCAATGTGGGTGCTTAAATCAGTAATATTCGTTTGAATCTTCAGCTGATTCTCTCGCTTCAACACCGGCCATTAAGCCCTTGATCCACACTGGTACATTTTGAAGCGGTGTTCTCTCCTTTGAGTGCTTGATTACATCTTCTAAGTCTTTATCACCCCAGGACCGATCTCGTATATAATATTTGTGGCAGCAGAAATCTGCGGCCTTTTCTTTACTCTTAAAATTCTTCCCACAATAGTAATATACATGCTGGGCTTGAACATATGGAATAAATAGAATAGCGATGTAATTAATCTAAAATTTACAAAGAAAACCTTGGCTGAATATTTTAATGTATCAAGGGCACTAAAAAGCATGCAGACGAAGGGTATTATCTCATTCATCAAAAGAACTATCCAAACATACAATTTAGGAAATCTTGAAGAGTTATTTTCCATATGAAAAACAGCATATAATCAAATAGGCTGTTTCAACTTTACAAAAATCCAAAATTTTATCTGTTGATTATGAATGTAATATAACAAGTTTTTTTATTTTAATTTTAATTTTAATTTTTTAATAATTTATGGATTACAATATTGACAGTTTCCTGGATCTGCTTGTTTTGCTCCATTTGGATATAATTTTTCTTCAGTATATCCACATTTTTTGCAATTGTAGTGATATGACAGTGCTAATTTAGTAGGGAGGCCACACCAGCTACAAGGTAACCCTTCCTTTTTATTTATCAACTTAAAACCTGGCCATCCACATTTCGGGCAGAGATTGAATATATTCTTAATAAGATTATTAGTAGCAGCCTCAATACTTCTCATTCTAGTTGGATTATATAATGCTCTCATATCAGTTTCTATATATATTTCTCCATCATAAGAATTCTTTAGAGCAAATTCAACCGCATTTTCAAGATCCGCTTTATTTGTTATACCTTTAATCATATGATTTTTATCACTTGTAAACTGATTCACTTTTATAACAACTCGATGCTCTGGAAATCCTTTTTCTACGGAAAATTCATAGGCCTCTTGAAAGTTTCTTACTACCTTATGACCATAATTAGTTTCTGTTGTGGTTGTAATGCCACTAATTTCTATATCATTCTCCTTATCAATTAATACTACTATTTCTCGGTTAAATGGTACAAATGGAATGACTGGGTGCGGGCCAAAGGAACCTTCACTGGCAAAAGCTAAGGTTTTATCATATAAGTGCATAGCTTCCATTGCCTTATGTCTAGCAGCATCATATTGATCACCCATACGCTCTATATCTCCAGTAAATGTCCCAAATTGATCCGTATTAAATCCTTCAGGAACAACAATTTCAATTCCTAATTCATTTTCTAGTATCGGTGATATTACTTCTTCCTTTTTATGCATCGTTGCTAATATCGCTACACGATTTTTGAAAAGAGAGTGAATAATTTTCCTTTTATCCATTTGCTAAACTCCTTCTATATAGATATACTGGGTGTTTTTGTATAATTACTTAACTACTCTAATTTTTTCTAAATATACTATTCCGGCATACCTTGAAGACAAATATTTATTGTATATCTTTTCAGCCACTTCCACAGCTTGTTCTTCATCTTCAATTATTATTTCTATTCTTATATTTTCACCAAACCTGCTCAGCCCTCCAGATATTGACCTCATACCTCTTTGACCTTGTCCTGAGACATCGTGATAAATAGTGTAAGCTTTAATTTCTAAAGACTCTATATATTCTATTATTTTAGAAATTATTATTCTTTCAGTTATTATTATTAGTTTTTCTACCTGTTTTAACACGTTGAACCACCCCTATTTAATAAATTGAGAAATCATAATTGCTAAATGATAATAAAGTGGAATTCCAAGTATAATATTAAATGGAAAGATAATCCCTAAAGCTATGGCTAGAGCTAAAGATGGATTAGCATCAGGGAAAGTATCTCTCATCACTGCAGGTGCAGTTATATAGGACGCACCACTAGCTAAGGCTGCCAATATTGTTGCTCCTCCAGGACTCAAGCCAATAAAAGTAGCTAAAATTATGGCGATAGTAGCGTGGATTGGTGGTAGAATAATCGCTAATAAAAATGTAATTGGTCTGACATTTTTCAATTCATATAATCTTGAACCGGTAAGTAAACCTATATCAAGCATAAAAACTGTAAATACTCCTTTGAAAATATTATCATAAAATGGCATAAGACTTTTTGTACCTTCAACACCTGAGATAAGCCCAATTAGAAAACCACCAAAGATCAATAATGTCGATTTAGCTGTTAAAGAAATACGTAATATGTCTTTTATGGCGTAATCACTTTTATCTGTTTCTGTAGATTTCTTCTTTAAGCCCGTATAGCCCAGAATAATAGCAGTAATTAATGCTGCGGTATCCATGAAAGGGTATAAAGCAGGTACAAACTCCTCAAAATTAGCTCCTATTTGTTGCAGAAAAACTAAAGTTGATGTAAGGGTTACACTACTACATGCCCCATAATGTCCTGCTATCGATCCGGCATTAGACGAATCAAATCCAATCTTAGACATTATAACATATACTAGAGTAGTAATTACAATACCAATAATGACCGCGGCTAAAACATATATTATTAATCCCTGAATGCCAGTTTTACTAACTGATACGCCCCCCTTTAGTCCGATAGATATTAAAATATATAACGTTATAGCTGAACCAATCGAATCCGGTATTTCCAAATCTGATTTAACAGAGACCGCAATGACCCCTAGTATAAAAAATAATATCGCTGGAGATGCCATGTTGCTAAAAGCAATTTCTAAAGAACTCATTTTGTCACCCTACTTTGTAATGTATTTTATAAAGCTTTTTCTCCTTCTTCTTTTAACACTTTAATTACTTCACCTCTTACACAACAAGCAAGTTTATGTATTTCATTTGCCAATCAACTTATATTAGATTGTATAGTTTTGGGAAAAAAAATAAAAAAACCGACCATTTTAACAGGGGAATTTATCACACTTATAATTAGTGTCGATATTTCCTTACATTAAAAATAGTCGGTTTAACTTCAACTGTTCATTTAAAATACTCATAAATGAACTTTCTTAGTTCTCCCAGTATATATATTTATTAAAGCGTTATTTTTTCCTCTAAATTAGAAGGTAATTTAAATATCATAACTCTTTCACCAGTTCTAGTACTAATATCGGAATAGAAAGATATGACTTGTTCACCAGTTTTATCTGCAATAATTTCTCCGAGTTTATCTCTACCTGACTCAACTAAGTTAGCACG
The DNA here is from genome assembly GCA_927435965.1 of uncultured Clostridia bacterium. Classification (GTDB taxonomy): domain Bacteria; phylum Bacillota; class Clostridia; order Tissierellales; family Dethiosulfatibacteraceae; genus 38-11. The sequence continues at coordinate 2,696 of CAKMKB010000272.1, read as the reverse complement.
GATTTTTTTAATTGATAATATACCTTCTGGTGTTTCCGAGAGCTTATATTCTGCAGGTGTTAAGATACCCTTTAAGACCACAATGACCATGTCTCTGAGAATGTCAGTCTTAACCGTTACAGACCCTCTACCCAAAAAATCCTTTTCCCATTGAGTTAATGCTCTACTTATTTCGGCTTCTAACTGACCTTTTTTTATGGTTTTCCCCTCCTAATAAAGAAATTCCATATATTTAATTACCACACGTAGTATACTGTTTAATTTCAATGAAATTTATAAAGGCATTCCGTATTTTCATATAGACAATCAAATATTATCATAATGCTAATACATTTAACATTTATAGTGATATTGAAACCATCAAGCTTAAATATTAAAATAAATTATATATCAAACTTATTCTATTGTCAATTTGTTTTTTAACTAGGTTTGTGTCAAGTTGTTCTCGGTAAGATTATCAAATAAAGATTTGAGTGCGCGTTTATTTCCGAGTTCAGCGTTTTTTGCTACCGCACTGACGTTTGCTGGCCATTCCCCTTACGTAACGTTTTCACAACCCGAAAACCTTACATAAGGGGAACGGTAGGCTTAGCTAAGAGAGAGGCTCTTAACCAGTTGTCCAATCGCGCTTGAATGTGCACCGTTGATCGGTATGCCACCTTGTGTAGCACCGACAGATGGACGTGTTTTCTGCGATAAGTGATAGGACATACGAACGCTTTTCTTCATGTCTTTTTGTTTATACTGACTAAGCGCTGAGTGGTTTAAATACATGCTTCTTAACGTATTATTCGCACGGGCTTGAAGAAGCTTCACCATACCTAATGCACCTGCTTGACTCCAATGCATCCCTCGCTTTTTCATCCGATAGGAGACACGGCGTTGATTTGATTCCATCGCACCAAGGGTGCGCGCGCCATCAGGAACGTGAGCTACTTTATCACGCCAGTCAAAATACCGATGCCAATGATTCAGTATGTACGTCTTAAAATCACTGAGTCGTTTGAGCTTTTTCGGATCATCCTCTGTACTTTCATACGTATCCATCCACAAGATAAATTGATCGTGATCATGCGCTTCAATGGCCTTTTTAATATGTGTCTTTATATCACTTTTTTTAGCGCCAAACGTACGAATAATCGCTTGGGACACATGGTATTTATCTATCTGGCACAATACCTCTTTACTTGATTGGGAGAAGGTTGTTTTAAACCGTTCCTCCCCGTATCCAACACCACCATCACTATTCGTTACCACCTGTGTCTGTTCAAGGGAATAGGTCATCGCTGTCATTGTCTGTACTTCATTCCAAAAGTCATCTATGGCCTCTGTACTCATCACAACCATGGGCGCTTTTAAAGCGACACGCTTCCCGTTTTGACTCCATCCCTCATACACAATCGCTTGGGACACTTCAATGCCTTTTCGACGCTTTGTGCTACGGACATAGACGCCATCTGCCTCCACAAACAGCACATCAACCTTTTTACCTTCCGGTAAACAATCAGCGGCATCGAGTGCCTCAACCATGTGTTGATCCGCATCTGCTTGCTTCTTACCAACACGCTTCACGATATTCGCTACTGTTGTATGACTCATATCTACAGCTGTCCACTCTTTTAACACGCGTGCTGTTTCTCTATAGTCCATTTCTGTCGCCATCTCAGCGACTTTAACCTCCACGAGAACACTATGACGTTGGTACTTTCCAATGCCTAGCCATTCGTTTAAGGGGTGCCGCAAGGCACCTCTTCCATCACGCATAGTTGTGTGATGATAAGTGACCGGGCCAAAGCTGAAATTCACCGTTTTACTGTCGGTATGAACGTTTTCCCAACCTTCATCACAAGGGTTCTTTTTCATCGTCTGATTAATTTCTGTCAGTACGTCTCCAAGCGCCTCTGACATCGTTTCAAACATGTATAATTTTAAGTCTTCCTCAACTTAATTAAATCAGTTGTTCCCCTTAACATTTCAATAATATCTGATATAATTTGTCTCATGAGAGAGCGCCTCTTTTCTAATGTGTATTTAGTGGTATACATTGATATTACGGCACTCTCTCTATTTTTGTCTACTAAAACAAGAACCCTCGAGAACTATTTTACACTTACTTTAACTACTAAATACATGTACTAAAAAATAAAAAAAAGTACGCACTTTTTTAACATAAACACAAAGCTTGAATTCTAATATTTACAATAGGTTTCAAGCTTTTTATGCTTTGCAAGTGTCAAAGACAGGATTAGCACATAATTCTTCTATGGTAAAAATATTTGTACGCCAAATAAAGTTATGGACTAGTTTATAATATAAATTTACGACAAACTGCAATTTTTATTGCACTAAGTAGCAAAACGCTAAAAAACCCTTTATTACGGGGTTTCTTATTATATTATTTCTCCACCCTTGACATCAATACTACACACTCTGCAGTCGTTTTCTACCAATCGTAGCTCTGCTTCTCTTGGGAAAACGATATTGATGTCTAAAAACATCAAAGACGTATCACTCTTGGACGTTTTTCCCAATCGCTAAGCTCTGGTGTCCAAAACCTGGCCCATTCCTTCATTTCCTTATATTCCGGATTACTTGGATCCAGCATAATTTCACGGAAATTCACATATCCTCCTACACCGCCAACATCCTCCGGTGGCGTTTGACCAATCACCTCCACCAAGAAAGGCGACTCCTTG
>CAKMKB010000271.1:0-27803 GCA_927435965.1 uncultured Clostridia bacterium | reverse complement strand
GAAACAAAGGTTCTTACTATGTATCATGACAATCCGTTTATTACAGATGCAAAGAATTTAAGAACGAGCGTAGCTATGACAATACCGAGTGATACTGTCTTAAATGAAATTGAAGATATTAATGTTTTACAGATTAGTGGTAAGTTTGGCATTGGCCATTTTGAAATAGCAGCTATGGAATACGAAGCGGCATGGCAATATATGTATCAGGAGTGGCTATTTAAAGGAAAAGAGAAACCTAGAGACTCATTTCCATTTGAATTATATGTGACTGAACCGCCCAAGCGATGGAAAGAGAAAAGTTTTACAGACATCTTTATTCCGATAGAGTAAACAGTACTGATGACAAAAGTCCCATTTCACATTAGTCTTGAACCTCTCATCAGTGAAGTTAAGTGTGTTCTCGTATATCTCAAAAAAGTTTCTATTTATTGGGTTTAAAGTTCAAAGTTTTTCACCCTCAATCATATGATAGCCTTTTTTGATTTTTCATCATAATATTTGTGAGTTGAATTTTGCATGAGAAATAATTTATAATAGGAACTTAATGACTATAAATTAGTCATTAAGTTTCATATTTTTATATTGCTAAACAGGGCCCGACAAATGATAGACTTAACTGCTGAGTATGTGGAGGATGCATTAAAAGATTATTACATATTATAGTCTTCATTTCAATGTTGCATATGCACGGACAAAATGATATAATAACCGTGTGGATGCAACAAGGAGATGATAATAATGGATTATATAAAACAAATAGAAAAACATCTTAAAGATTCAGGTGGTATAATAACTTCTCTTTACTGTAGAGAAAATGGAATACCAACAGTCTATCTAAGCAGACTTATTGAAAAGGGGGTATTGCATAGAGTAGATACAGGAATTTATTTGACGAAGAATGGTGACTATGATGAGTTTTATTTTTTTCAATATAAATACAGTGGTTCTGTTTTTTCTTATGAAACAGCTTTGTATCTTATAGGCGTCACAGACAAGATTATTCAGGTCAAAGATGTTACAGTAAGCTCAAAATATAAATTCAATAAACCACCTGTTGGAGTACATGTACACTATGTTAAAAAAGAATGGCTTGATTTGGGAGTGATAGTGGTAAAAACTATGTATGGAAATTCTGTCAGAGCATATTCTTATGAACGTACAATTTGTGATTTTATCCTCCACAAGGAAAATATGGATCCTGAATCGTATGTCAAATTGTTGAGAGGATATTCAAGCTATAAACACAAAAACGTTCATATGCTATATGAGATAGCGGCAAAAATGGGAATTGCATCAGAAGTCAGGGATATTATGGAGGTTCTTTATGAATAAAGATAAACTAACCAGTCTTTGTCATAAAATAAGTAAAGAATCCGGTCTGACGTTTAATTCCGTAATGACTCAGTACTTTTTGGAAACGGTGCTTCACAGACTAGCAAACAGTAAATACAATGAAAATCTAATATTTAAAGGAGGATTTCTTCTTTCCAACATTCTAGGTCTTGGTACTAGGAGTACAGTAGATATTGATTTTCTTCTAACAAAAATGGAGCTATCTGACGAACGAATAAGAGAAATGCTATCTGATGCATTGGAAAATGATTCAGACGATAAGATCACTTATGAGATTCAAGGTATTCAAAAAATAAAGGGCCAAGACCAATACGGTGGCTATCGAGTTATGGTAATTTGTGGGTTGCAAAATATTAAGCAAATTGTTCCGCTTGACATTGCTACAGGAGATTTAGTCACACCTGATCCTATCGATTATGTTTATAGTAGTACATTTGGACTTGAAGATATTACAATTCGAGCTTACCCCATTGAGACAATAATGGCCGAAAAACTACAAACAATTTATATTAAAGGGTTCTTAAATAGTCGTAGCAAAGATTATTATGATTTACATGTGATATATAACCTAAAAAGAGATAAAATCAGGATAGAAATTTTAATGGAAGCATGCAAAAAAACATTTAGTCAGCGGAATACAGAGTTTGATTTAAATAAAATCAAAATATTTCTTAAAGATATCAAAAATGATGAATCTTTTGTTAAGAGGTGGAATGGGTATGAGAAGAAAAATCCTTATGCTAAAGGTACAAAGCTTGAGACAGCAATCGAAAGTATTTTAAGTGTGATTGGATTAATGTATTTGGAATAAGGAATGCTATGTGCATTTTTTGATAACAAAGAAAGGATGAAAAACTATGTATGATAAAGTATTGGAATCATCAAATTTCATTAAGTCGCAAAGCAAAACAAGTCCAAAAATAGGCATCATTCTAGGCTCAGGTCTTTCAGGGCTGATTGATATCATGGAGGACGAGGAGATCATCCCTTATGAGTTAATTCCTCATTTTCCAGTTGTGACAGTCAAAGGTCATGAAGGACAATGGATCCAAGGAAAAATAAATAACACTGAAGTGATTTGCCTTTCAGGCAGATTCCATTTTTATGAAGGCTATACAATGAAGGAAGTTACTTACCCCGTGTATTTATTGAAAATGCTGGGTGTAGAGAAGATTATCGTTACGAATGCCGCAGGTGGCATCAATCTAAATCTAGAACCGGGAAAACTAATGCTTATAAACGATTTCATTAATCTCATGGGAACCAATCCTCTAGTAGGTCATAATGATGAAAGATTCGGACCTCGCTTTCCAGACATGACTGAACCCTACTGCCATAAATATCTAGATCTTGCAAAAGAGACAGCAAAAGAGATGTCTTTAGAAATCGGTGAAGGTGTTTATGCCGGCTTCATGGGGCCGTATTATGAAACAAAAGCGGAGATTGAAATGATCAAATGTCACGGAGCCGATGCGGTTGGCATGTCAACAGTGCCTGAAACCATTGTTGCCAACTATTTAGGACTGGATGTTTTGGCCATATCCTGTATCACCAATATGGCAACAGGGATACAAAAGGTCAAGCATTCCCATGAACGCGTTGTTGAAATGGCTCAGAAGGCCTCAAAGGATTTGTGCGAGCTTGTGACAAAGATGATACCTAAGATGTAACACGCCTAATGCTAATCAACAAAAATGACTTGAAATATAACATTATACATGTTATATTTCAAGTATATAATGTTATATTAGGAGGTGACTACCTTGATAAGGACAATAGAAACATATCTAAAAGAAAACATCGATGATTACGTCATCATTAGATCATGGATTGACAAAAATGCTTTCCCAGTTTTTTTAAGAACTAGTTACAATTTTCATGAGATGACAATTCTTGATACAACTTGCATCCTAATAGAAATACTGGATGAAGCGCCTAGTTTAGACGTACTTCATAAGCATATTAAGCGTATCAAAGAATTGACTAATCTACAGATTGTGTTTTACTACAAAGAGATTAGTTGGTATAGAAGAAAAAGCTTGATTGAAAATCGTATCCCATTCATTGTTGAAGATGGACAAATGTATATGCCTTTTTTAGGACTTGATTTAAAGAAAACATCCAAATATGTTGAAAAGGAAGTTAAAACATTTTCCACATCTACACAAGTTGCATACCTGTATTTTCTATATAATAAGAATGAAGTGATTAACGCAACAGGGTTTGCAGAAAAGATGGGTTTCACATTGATGACAGCCTCCAGAGCACTATATGCACTTTATAGTGCTAAATTACTGATCTATGACATTGGAGGTAAAACCAGCCGTAGCAAAGAATATAGAAGGATTCAGGATCCTGAGTATTTTCAAAAGGGTCATGAACTTATAAAATCTCCGGTAAAGAAGTTGATCCATGTAAAAAAACCACCAGAAGGTGCGTTGATTGCGGGACTTGATGCGCTAGCTGAATTATCTATGTTAAATCCGCCAGTATATCTAATAAGGGCTATAAGCGGGGAAGATCTTAACAAGCAGAAAATGGAAATCATCAAGAATAAGGACATAATAAAGGATGAAAAGCTGGCGGAACTTGAGGTGTGGGACTATGATCCTAGACAGTTTTCTAATAAGAAGCACGTAGATATTATGTCTTTGTACGCTTCTTTAAAGGGAGAAAATGATGAAAGGATAGAGCAAGCGTTGGAAGAGCTCTTGCGAGGTGAAACATGGTACACGGGTTAACAAAATTCAGGGAATACTTTGGCGAGCATACAAATAAATATGTTTTCATAGGTGGAGCTGCTTGTGATATCCTTATGGATGAACTGGGAGCTCCTTTTAGAGCAACAAAAGATTTGGATATTGTACTAATAGTCGAGATGATTGACGCATCCTTTGGAGAGACATTCTGGAAGTTCATGGAAGATGGGGGATACAAGCACTGTGAAAAGAGCACAGGAGAAAATCAGTTTTATCGGTTTACAGAGCCTAGTAAATCTGACTATCCTAAAATGGTTGAGCTTTTTAGTAAAAAGTCAGATAATTTCAAACTTAAAGATGATACTGGATTCACGCCAATTCACATAGATGACAGTATAATTAGTCTTTCGGCCATATTGTTAAATGATGCTTACTATGAATTGTTAGTAAAAGGCAAACGTACAGTTGATGGCTACTCTGTCGTTGAAATTGAAACGGTAATCCTGCTTAAAATCAAGGCCTGGCTGGATATGAATCAAAAGCAAGAAAAAGGTGAAAATATTGATTCAAAAAGTATAAGAAAACACAAGAACGATATTTTTAGGCTTCTGTCAAATGTTACACCTTCCAGTCGATTGGAAACAGCTGACGAGATTAAAAACGATATTAAGGTATTTATGAAACTCATCGATAAAGACAGACCTGACTTAAAAAATCTAGGTATTAGGAATACAAGTTTTGTTGAGTTAATGGAGATATTTGATAGTATTTTTTGTAATTTCTGAAGCTTAGTGAACAGCATTAAAAGCATATTAACCTAATACAATTTTTTAATGGAGGGCCCAGTGCAACTAGTTATTATGATTGTTTCAGTCGGAATATTTTTAATTTTAGGGTGGCGAATTTGGAAGAAAGAACAGATTACCCTTATTCATTCTTATCATTATACAAAGGTTTCTGAAACTGACAAGAAAGCCTATACTGAAAAAATGGGCAAAGCAATTATTATTATAGGAATCGGGATGATAATCACAGGTGCAGTTGATTTCTTTACAAGCACATCTTACGGTTGGATATTTTTTGGAATAGGATTTGTTTGGGGTTTTGTCATAATGATTGCCGCACAAAAGAAATACAATGGAGGGATGTTTTAGCATTTGAGTGAGGCGGGAACCTAAATCTATTTAACCCGTCTAATTTTATATGCGATAAAACATTGGAGGTTCAAAAGTGAAATTATTTAAGATAGTAGTGGTAGGCGGATTGTGTGCAAGTATAATTATGAACTACACTTTACTTACAAGGCTTGAAGCAGTTAATAACAGGATAAACGATTTGGCTAATCAACAACAAATGGTCGTTAACACAGTCAACGCCCAGGTCAATCAGATTAACAACACGATCAATAAAATTAAAGAAGATCAGAGCTGGTTAAGTGCAGTTAAAGTAGAAACAGTAATGGATGAATCAGACAAGAATAGAGCCATGGTTAATTTTGAGTGGCAAGTCAAAGAATTGCAAAACGATTCTGAGGTGCTCTTTAATTACAAGAAGAATGAAGAGACTGAATATAGTTCTATCGAGGCGATAGATATGGGAAACGGACTCTTCAAAGTAGTTATGCCAATAGAAATAGATCTGGAACCAGTTTGGAATTCTTACATACATGATAATGGTGGTAATTCAAACAAAGAACCCATAAGGGTAATGGAGGAAAGCAAAAAGGAACACGCAAGGCTGAATCAGCTAAGCTTCAATTATTATGTTTCTGTTTCTCATGGCGATATGATACAAAGCGCTGAGATCAATACAGTACGCATTGAAGACATGGGTGCCCGGTATTATGGTTATTTAGAAGTTCGTACAAACATTCATAAGGATGACACTTATAATTTGTCGATAACGAGTGGTAAGATGTACGATAATTCAATTTACTTAAAAGAAGCACATCTTGAAAAATACAGGGATGGACAGCTGATAGGGAGCGAAAAATTAACTGAAACAGACATTATATATGAGGGTGGAATGCCTGCCGGAGAAGATATCAATGAATTATACACTAATGCATCAGGTGAAAAGCTTGATTACTCCAGTCTGGTTCTTAAAGTAGTATATAGTGATGGTTCTACATTTGAAAAAGAAATCTACAGTGAGTAGAAAGGAAGGTTTTAATCATGAAAATCGCTAAAGTGGTCACTTTAATCTTAATAGTAGCTTTGGTCGTAGTGTTTGGCGTGAAAATTTTTATGCCACCAGATAATGAGCTGCAGGAAGATATAGTCGTTGAGGCGGGATCATACGAACACAGCTACATTGAGGTCATTACTGGACAAAAGACTGTATACACAAAAGAAACTGAAGAGACTACGCTCCCAACTATTTTAAATGATTGGATATCAGATTTGAATGATAAAAATGTCACTTACGGGAATGCTCAAGACGGAAACAGCATTCTTGAAGGATTGGAAGTTGAATCCGCTTATCTTGATGGAGATACAGTAATAATCACCATGAGCAATGACTTCTTGTATTTCAATGAGGGTTATTCACAGCCAGTATATTTTATAGATGGGATTCAAGACATAATGTGGCAAGTGACAGAAGCATCTTATTTTTCAATAGAAGTAGATGGATATAACGAAAGCATCATACATCCTGATGGCTTAATGATAAAAGATATAATGATCCGAGGACTAGAAAACTAAAATACTGATATTAAGGTTAGGGGTTTAATAATGGCAGTCGGAGGATACAAATGAAAATTTTTTTTGGTAATAATAACAACAAAACTTTAGGCTTTCCATTTATTCGTGTAATTGGAATTTGGCTGATATTGATAGGCTCGGTTATAGTATTAGCAACTCTTGTTGGAGGTTCATTTGAGTTAAACCCGTTTGTCTTTATGGGTGGATATGGATTAAGCCTATATATCACTGAGTTTAATCCGATTTTGAAAAGAAAATACACACTCGAAGGCGAATTAAATACTCAACAGAAGAAAATGTCTAAATATGGCGATATCTCACTATTCCCATTAATGTTTATAATGGGAGGCTCATTTATTCCTAGCGGTGATTGGCGTATGGTATGGCTGGGTACCTTGATAGCTACAGGGATTCATTTCCTTCTATTCATCCCTGTTCATGGTCGATCTATGCTATACCTAAGTGCGTTGTGCACAATCTTGCCAATTATCGGTATAGTTTTTAGAGATATACCGTTCCTAGTTTTTGGTATCCTAGACGGTGTGGTGAAAATAGGATTTGGATTATACCTATTTCTGAGATATGAGGTTTATTTGGCGAAAAGTTCTGAGCAAAGCAAAGTTCAACCGGTTTTTTATTGATAAATACTTGGTAGTGCTTTACAATTTATATTAAGTGTAAACACGCAAATGATTTGGCGGCCTCGAGAGCCTGTTCGAGGTTTTTTGTTTATATTGGATATGATGATAATAAAAGGGGAGTTGGAAATGAAAAAAGAAAACATACTTGTTTTAAAAGGTGCTAATCTAATTGACGGTGTAAGGGATACGATAAAATTAGATATGGCTATAATAATACGAGATGGTATTATCACTGATATTGGAAAAGAAAGTGAAATACTTATCCCGCCACAAGCTAAAGAGTTGGATATTTCAGGAAAAACAGTCATTGCTGGATTGATAGATTCACATCTACATCTTGCTCAATCTGGGGTTGATGACTTTGTAAAACCATATGCGGAAAGAATGAGTACGAAGTTAGCAAGAAATTCACGTATAACGATACAGTCAGGCGTTACTACTGTAAGAAATATGCCCGGAGGGTCAGGAAATCAGATCTTTAAATTTAAGGAAAATGTTAAACAGGGTAAAGTTGTAGGACCTAGGATATTAGCATCCGGTCCGGCGCTAGTTCCTTCTTATGGCTATTTTAGTCTAAAAAGATTCTTCCCCCCGAACCCAATTGCAATTGGTATACTTAGTCGCATATTTGGTGCACATGGCTTGTCAGTTGATGTCGATACTCAAGAAGAAGCAAAAGAAATGGTAAAAAAGCTAAAAAGAGACGGTGTGGATTTCATTAAGACTATTACTCCTGGAGCTCATATATCCTTTATCGAAAAAGACCATGAACTTAAAGACGAGTTGGTAAAATTAGGATTTAAGACAGAAATAATTGAAGCAAGTATGAAACCAGAGGTCCTAAGAAGTATTGTACAGGAAGCCCACAACGAAGGGTTGAAGGTAGCTGCCCATACAATTAGTTGGCCAAAGGATTTAAAGGAAGCAGCAAAGACAGGGGTAGATAGTATAGAGCATACACCACTAGGTTTAATGGATGACGAAACCCTTGAAATAATGGAAAGCAAAAACATATATTGGGTGCCAACTGCTTATTGTTTCTACAATTGGTCAAATTTTATAGATAATCCCGAAGAGTACAATAGTCAAGAAATGAAAGAATTAATTCCTGAACCTTTTTATTCTGTAGGCAAGAAATCCTTGGACAAAGCAAGAGAAGGTATAAAATCAGGGAAAGACCCAATTTGGAGTAGATTTTATGCAGAAATCAAACCATTTAAAGAAGAATATTTTCCAATTAATTTTAAACGTGCTATGGATAAAGGAATTAAAATTATAGCAGCAGTTGACGCTGGCGCTTCTGGGGCATCCTATGTGCCACACGGTAAGCTCTATAAAGAGCTAGAATTATTTGTAAAACATGGGATGAGTGAATTTGACGCTATTTTAACTGCAACCAAGAATGCAGCGGAACTGTTAGGATTAGATAAAGAACTTGGGACAATTGAAATAGGAAAGATTGGGGATTTGGTAGTATTAAATGGCAATCCACTAAGTAACATAACAAACATAAATGATATACATTATGTAATAAAAGAAGGCGTTATAGTTGGATCATCTCGATGAAATCGATACTATTGATTTATAGAACCGATACAGGATTCACGAAAAAGTATGTGGATTGGATTGCTGAAAAAATACAGTGTAAAACGGTTTTGTTAGATAAAATTGGACAATTGGATTTGGCATCATTTGATGTGATTATTTATGGTGCAGGAATTCACGCGGGTAATATAAAAAGGTTAAAAGATTTTAAGAAAAAAGTGGAAGCTCTTGATAAGAAAAAGCCGGTAATTGTATTTGCAACTGGAGGAGCCCCATGTACAGAGGCAATTTTCTCGAAAATTAAAGCCAACAATTTTTCTCCATGCCAACAAAGCAACATAAAATTCTTCTATTTTCAAAGTGGAATCAACTATGAGAAAATGGGTTTATTGGATAAGACGATCATGAAATCCTATAACAAAGTTTTATCTCTGAAGAACAATAAGTCAGATGTTGAGAAGGGTACAAGCAAAGCTATTTCAAGCTCCTACGATAATTGTAATATTGAAAGCATCATACCAATGGTGGAATATATACGTAATCTATAATAATTTCATTAGACAGCTTTCCTACTTGAGGGAGGCTTTTTTTATTGCGAACATTTCCAGAGTGCCATCGGGTGGCTACTGATGCGTTTTAATATCTCATCGGATTGAAATAGAAGCTCCGGACGGTAGTCTTTATTTCTAAAAGCTTCAAGGAACTTCCACTCATTGTCCTCTAGCTTCAATAATTCAACAAGCCATTTTTTTACTTGAATTTGAGAGGCTCGGAGATCGAACTTCTCATCATTTCGCAGAAGAGGATAAAGATCAGTTTTGATACGGTGTAGGGTTAATTCATCAATATTGCTTAACTGAAACTCTGAAGGTGGGGTTTTTGAAGTTATGGCACAATAAAAGACAACACACTTCCTCAAAATTTCTTCATCGGATTTCTCCAACAATTTGAATTTCAACAAGTTACTAATGTCATAAAGATCTCTTGCAGCTGTTCTATTAAGTAATGCAACGATTTTACTAGCAAATATCTCAATAGGAGCTACACTTAAAATTGAGACTCCTGCAGGTTCCCAGGTAGATTCGAACTTTTTTGAATCAATTGGCAGAATATGACAGCGAAGCATATAATTAATTTCAACCTTGATGTTATCCATAGCACCACCAGAATTTGAGTATTCGTACACTAATGAGTCCAATGCATGGTATTGTTTTGATTTCACACTCAATTTATATCCGTTGGCTATCATGAATCTGCCGATGCGATCATTTATCCCTGCTCTCGAAGTCATCATTCCATCACGATCAAGATTCTCTAAAAAATCCAGATCGATATCCACAGATAATCTTGGCAGTTCAAATATGGTAAGATTGATTGCAGTTCCACCCTTTAAAGCTATTGTAGATGATAACAAATCATCTTTTTCAAAGAATTTTAAGATTTCAATTAACCTACAGACCTTTTCGTAGGTGTCACGAACAAAACCAAGCTCTTTAGCTTGTTTTCCCAGAAACAATCTGTTCCAATCAGCCATCGAGATCAACTCCCTTGTTAATTATAGATTTCAAATTCTTAGGTGCATAAAGTTGCCAATCCTCATGTAAAACAAACTGCTTTGCCAAGGTATCTTTTTCAGCATATAGATATTTTTTAGATTTCTGGACTTTGCTCATGCAATATTCAAAAAAAGAGGACGGTAGACTAAATTGCTTTGCGAACTGCATCAATATAAAACCCGTCTTTTGAAATAGGATTGCTAGACCATAGTCATCGAGATAAGAAATAAGCTTGTCAGTTCTCAACGAGGGGACAAGCATCAGACAACGTAGCAATTCCTCCAAACCTCCGACTTTCTCAAATCCATAAATACTGTCGATTACAGTCCTTTCCAAATCAGTGATCCTGATTCCAGTATTAGTTGTTATGACCCCAGAATCAATGCGTGGAGAGATTTTCTTAAATGTGATACCATCGTATACAAAGTCTGTGAATCTACTCACAGTCGTCACATAAACCTCATAAAAAACTTGATTAGCATAACCGTAATATTCGAATGCGCTATGGAATGAAACACAAGCATCTTCTGCTATGTGGGAGGCTATCAAAAATCGATTTGCGATAGGTTGCTTCGTTTCAAGGCTAATAGCAGTATAAAGGTCTCTTCGAATACGTTCAATATATCCAGCGTTGATATAATCATGAAGCAAGGAATGTGCTGCCTGACTGTTGCCTGTCAATGCAACAACATCTTGACGTGTAAAACAGCCTAACTCATATAGTTTATTTAAATATTTCATCATAACACCTCCATTCTTATTATTGCACAAAACATTACTTTTATCAAATGTTTTGTGTAATATTAGGAATAAAAATTCTTGAAAACTGCACGTAATATTCCTAAAAAGAAACGTTATGTGTAAAAACAGGAACAAATACGTTAATCAATAATTTAACATTGTTAATGCCTATGAATTGAAATATAATTAAAAAGAGGTGGACCTAAATGAAAAGAAAGAGTGAATATTTTCAAGGATGTTTGATAGGTGGCGCAATTGGTGATGCTTTAGGCTGGCCGGTTGAATTCATGAGAAATGCGGAAATAAAACGCGAATATGGTCCGAATGGAATACAAGATTTGGAGATCACATCATCAGGGAAAGCTGAAATCACAGACGATACTCAAATGACTCTTTTTACAGCTGAAGGCATATTGAGAGCCCAAACCAGAGGCCATCTGAAAGGCATTTCTTACGTGTTGTCTTTGGTGTTCTTTGCATACCAGAGGTGGTTGATCACACAAGGCTATCCTCAAGTAAAAGAATACGAAGGGCTTTATGACGGTTGGCTTTTAGGGGAAAAGGATCTGCATGCTAGAAGAGGACCAGGAAACACATGCCTATCAGCTCTTTTGAGCAGAAAGCAAGGAACAATAACAGAACCGATTAATAATAGCAAAGGCTGTGGTGGCGTAATGAGAGTTGCGCCTGCTGGATTGTTTTATGGAAAAGACATGGCTTTCAAAATGGCAACTGATTTTGCCGCTCTTACACATGGACATCCATCAGGTTATCTATCAGCTGGAGCGTTGGCTTATCTCATATCATCAATAATAGAAGGTCAGGACATTGAAACTGCACTCAACGGGACTATTGAAGAATTAACTCAACATGATAATCATAAAGAATGCTCAGATTGTTTGAGGAAAGCATTAGAACTATCGAAGGGAACCATGTCTGATGCCGATGCTATATCTCAAATAGGAGAAGGCTGGGTTGGAGAAGAGGCATTGGGAATTGCCGTATATTGCGCATTAAAGTATCCGAGTGATTTTAAAAAAGCCGTGATTGCCGCCGTAAACCATGATGGTGATAGTGATAGCACCGGTTCGATTACCGGAAACATAATCGGTGCCTATTTAGGATTGAGTCAAATTCAAACTGAATGGATTGAGAGTGTTGAATTGAAAGAAATCATACTTCGAATTTCAGATGATATGATAGTTGAGTATAACGAGGATAATGTTGATGAGATTCGTTATCCTGGGTGTTAGGGGGGTATATGTTATTACAAAAATAAGTCATGATCTCAAAGTATTTTGAAGTCATAAAAGGAAGTGAATCTTGAAGAAAAAACTCATAATCACAGTTATTGTTGTTATAACAGTTCTAGCATACGGCGTATATTGGTCATTCTTTGACTTGGCAAGGCTGCCAATAGGCGAATTGATATCTGAAAAAATATCACCTGATGGAGTATATACAGTAAAAGCATATCTCACGAACGGAGGAGCCACTGTCGCATATGCAATAAGAGGTGAATTGAACTTTAACACAGCAAACAGGAAACCAAAAAACATCTATTGGAATTATCGGGAGGAAGACGCAACAATTGAGTGGATGGATGAAAATACTGTTATAATAAATGGGATTGAGTTGGATGTTCCCAACGAGAAATTTGATTTCCGGAGAGAATAGAAAAACTCTCAAAAACTCACTAAACATTTGAACACTCCCCATGCTTATTTTCAACAAATTTGGGTATAATAAAAACATATATATTCTCTTTAAACATGGAGGGTGGGAATGAAAAATAGAATAATTGCAATGATATTGATTGTATCCTTGATCTTACCTCTTGCGGCATGTGGTGGAAAAACCGCAGCAGCTCCTGTGATCAGCGAAAAAATGTTGGCTGAGGCTGTGCTGAATGAGGAGAATCTCGTTTTAGGCTCTGAGGGAGTGGAACTCAGGCTGGACCCGGTGATTGTCTCCTCAGATGTCAAAGCCATTATATCAGAGGTATCCAATGCGCCCGCACTGGATGATGAGGGGATCATTTCGCTCAAGGTGTATGACTTCAAGCTTGAGAATGTATCCCAGGTGGATGGGGTTATCCAGCTGGCAATACCACTGAAACTGGTCGAGGGAGAAATTCCCGGAGCGGCTTATCTGAATGAGTCGACAGGGGAGTGGGAGCCGGTGGCCTTTATGTATGACAAACCTTCTTCTTCTGTCATCATATTCACGGACCATCTTTCGAAGTATGGTGTGTTCTCAGTTACCAACGCGGGTAAAAGACATGCTAGAGTCGAATTTTTGGATCTTTATGGAGAAGGAACGGACGAGGACTTTCAGGCTGCTGTAGAGGAGTATGCCATCGGCGGAGTTCCGGCTACCCAGTGCTTTGATATTGGAGCGGGTGCTGCAGGGGATGCCATGCAGCTTGGTGGGGATTTTCTTGGCAACGTTGTACAGAGCGCAGGCTATCTGGCTTATGGTGATGATGTGCTTTCCACCTTGGGAGATCATCTTGGCAGTATAGGGTTGATGCTATCTGTGGTACAGATCGGTACTAATATCTATCGAGGAAATATAAACGACGCTGTAGTGGCAAGTCTTAAAACCTCGTTAACATACGTACTGGGGAAGGCTGCATCTAAGCTTAGCAGTTCGGTTATGTCTGCCAGCATGGCCTCCATAGCCATTGTGGACTATGCCATCAACAAATTCGGAACCACAGCTATTGAGGGACGTGCTGATATCTATAGGGATGCCTATTCCATCTACTATTCTAAGGGAGAGGACGGCTTCAAAGGATCAGATTACTGGTACAAGACATTCTATCCTATGTTCAGTGATCCGACCATGACAGAGGAATCCCTCAAGACAGAAATAGATAAGATTGTGACGACTCATTGCAATGAGTTCTGGACCGGAACAAACAAGTCGGGAGTCGACTATTATGTAAGTGAAGCCAGGGAGAAGATGGCATGGACCGGAGGCGGTGCAGGGCTTAACCAGGGTCTGCAGGACAGCATCAGCCAAGAAAGAAGGTCCGTTTTATACAATGACGTATTGCCTGGGGTTTTCAGACAGATTGCCCTAAAGATCAACATGGATAACGAGACAAAGCTAAGAGCTGAGTACAAGGCCCTTTCGGACTATCTAAATAAGACAATTGCTTTCAGCGTTACCGATACCAAAAAGACTTATGCCAAGCATCTGGTCAGGTTTTCACCCCTAAATGACAAGGCAGAAATAGATAACTGGACTGGCAAATTCAAGGACGATGGCACCCTCAATACAGCCTTTACACTATATGGGCATATGGTTGCCGGATCTCCAAACAAGCTGGATATCTACGCGCCTGATGCGGATATGGAAAAGGATGAGCCTGTCAAATCCATTGAATTCAAGGTCACACCGCCGGCTGTTGAGTTAGTGATATCTGAAGAAGCTGGTAGACTGACAACGCTTATCACACAGCGATCATCTGGGGATATTGTTTCAAACTTTTTAGTAGAAGATGAGTACAAGTCATATTTTCCGGAAGAGCTTTATCCATTGCCTTTGGAACATATGTTGAGTCAACAGCCCATATCAATTCCAAAGGACAATATCATCAGCACAAGCCTCAGTGGAAGCTGGGACGCTGGTACTGAAAGCGGGAAAAACAGCCGAGGTGACGAGTGGAGCACGTCTTACAGATACGATGTCCACAATTTTGATCTGAACCTTACTTTGAAAACCAATATGGAGTTGCCAGTTATAGGAACTGACAAAAAAGGACTTTTGTTGGATGGTGCAGGGACCTACAGCTATACTGTGACAATAACCACCGTAACCACTGGATATCAAGAGACTGTGGCGCTGTTTGAGAAAGCTTGGTCAGAAGGTTCTGTAACGAGAAGCATTACCTTTACTTCAACAGGGAATGTGGCGCTGTATACGTCAAGCAGGGCAATCGACAGCTCTAAAGGGGTTGTGGTATACCCCGAGGGGATTGATAATCTAGAAACCTTAGGCGTAATCCTTGAGTTTGAAAACCCAATTAATAACATCAGTGGAAAAGCGACAAGCTATACTAAAATCACATGGGAAGATGAGACTGAAAAGGAAGAAAGCAGCACATACACTATCGACAATCTTGACCCTAATGTCATAATGCTTGATGCATCTAAGATTTACTTCAAATATCCAACTAACTAGTTTCTACTAAGAGTTTATAAAAATCCCCTGATTCTTTTTAAGAACCAGGGGGATTTTTTAATAACACCAAAATCCTATTCTATTCAAAATACTCATAAGTATATTTGATACCCCCAACTCTTCCCTGGTTGCTGACGACAACAAACAACACCTTCTGCTCCTGGTTTTTTCCTTCTCCAAAAGTCCCGGTAACCTCCATTGTTGCAGAAGGCACAATGATCTTACCTCCGCTAATGGTTGCCCGGCAGACAGATGCGCCATCAATGCTTTCCAGGATGCCTGATGTCGCATTGCCAAATGGGGTTTTTTCGTTGCCTATATACGCCCAAACAGCGACTCCATTTTCATTGGTTCCTGTTCCCCCAGATTCTGCAGCTGTAAGTCTTTGGAAGTGGTCAATAGTTGCGTTTAGATTAATCTTTACTTTTTCTTCCGGCAGATAGGCATCATCGTCAATCACCATGGACCAGCCACCACTGGTATCGATAAGCTCAGTCAGATTTATTTTTTTGATGCCGTCATAGGCAACTCGTGTATAATTACATCCAATGGAGCCCTCTGAATACTCAAATGTGTATTTTCTATTATCCTTGTCATCTCCAGTTAAATATTCTGAGGGTATGACTTCCTCGGTATTTACCAGTTCCCAGTATCCTTTAAGTACGGGTTGAGATGGGCCTGTTGTAGTCTCCTCAGTTGAAGAAGTGGTGGGTTGAGTTTGCTGAGTTGGCTGTGGTGTTTCCGGGACTGTTGCAACATCTACGCCTAGCGCATCTACTAGTCGCATCAGGTCATCCTTGTTAAAGTTGAATTCATTGAAATTCTCAGTGTTTTTCTTCCATTCATCAAAAATGTCTATTAGAACATCAGCCTGTAACGAAGTTATCTGGCGTATAAAATCACCCTTCTGATCGCGAAGTATTTCCATTAAATCATTGTTGATGAGATTGTTAATGTTTTCAATCTTTACGTTGTCCAGTCCGTTGCTTTTCCCTTCAGTTAGAATGGCGTTGACCATTTCGATCATCAAAGAATAACGGGCGTCATCACCCATAAATGCGATTGCATCCAGTGCATTCTGTCCAAGATTGATTCGATCGATTATGGCTTGCCTGTCCAATCTAGGGTTTGCAGCGTTTTCCATAGAAGCAACCTGTTCCTTAATTCTGTTTACATTTTCTGACTTTACTTCTTCCGGTATCTCTTCACTCTGGATAGTTTCAACAAATCTACCTCGGATTTCAGGGTTGATATAGGCTTCGATTCGGTTTGCGTAGCTTAATCTGATATTTTCAGTTAGTTTGGTGTTTAGCAATAAATCTTCTAAAAAAATACTCTGCACTGACCAATCCGACTCACGATCGGTTATTTTTCCTTGAAGCTCCCATAACAACAGCATAGCAATAGCATTTGTGTAATAATCGTCAAAACCATCTGTGGCATCATTTGATGACATTAAAGAGGTCAGCACTGCCTTCACCTGGGGGGCCTGAGCGGTCATGCTGATATCCTCAGATGAATCGATAATAACTGGCGACTTTCTATCTGCCTCCAAGACCGCATTATATTGGTCAATGATGTCTTTCAATGATTCTTTTCTCTGTGAATCAAGGAGCTCTAATCGATACCCGATCTGGTTGAGGTAATACTCACCTGCGTGATAATCGGCTGAGAGGATATAGGTATATATTTCTGCTGTGCGATGGTAAGCTGTCAACAGTTGTTTAAAAGGATCGGCGATGTCTCTGGAAAAAATGTCTATGGCTGATTCTAAAAATTCGTTGGCTTTGTCGGGGTCGGTTTCTTCGATCATGGCATGGGCTACTTCGGTACTGCCTATCAGCCAGGAGAGAAAATCTCCCTGTTTGTTGACAAGCTGAGATACAATCTCCAACATATACATGTCTAGGGCTGCCTTGCTGACTTCATTCTGAGGCTTTTTAGTTGTCGTAAGGAGTCTTTTGAATTGCACCTCATAAGAGTTTAAAGCGGTCTTGTAGGTCAGTATGCCTTGAGTGATTTCAAAAATAATGTTATTTGGATCTGAGCTGATGGCGTCCATGGATTCCATCAATAGATTCTTATACGCTTCAAGGCTTTGTGTGACTATAAAAGCATTTGTAGCAGTATGAAAAATAGAGTCGTTAAACAAATGGATTGAGTCTTTTCGAATTTCTGTGAACTCGAGATTTTGAGGATCACCACTATTAATAGTATAAAAAATGCCGCCTAAAATTCTGCTGACAAACTCCTGCTCAATATTGTGATTGATTTCTTCCATTGGAGTACTTGAGCTTGGCTCTTCAGAGGATTTTGTCGGCTCATCGGGTTCTGAAGCTTTTAAAGCAGGACTACAACCACTCAAAGCAATTATAATTATTAACAATACCGCTAAAATTCTCATGCCTGATCTTTTCATAACAGTACTCCTCTCCAATATGGATTTTTCTATATAAGTTAGCCCGATTTCATCATACACTTCAATAATATTTTATCACATTAAGTCTTGAATTATCAATCACAGGAGACGTGACATATCACTAGTTTATTACAAAATTTCTTAATTTTAAGTAAAACTTTATTTTAAGCACATATCGGCTCAATAGACACTACTTTGAGTTAAATAAAGAAAGCTTCCTCCAATCTGAAGAAGCAATCCCTATATTCAATTGAGGCACGAGTTTGACGGTTTTAGTTTTCGCAATCACAGGTAACTTTTGTCTGATTGAAAAAGAATTCCTTCAATGGAATAGTAGTTGATATAGACGGAGGGGTTTGATTTAGATTAACCAAGCAACAGCAACTACCAATTTCTTGTTTGCACTCTTTTTTTAGACGACCGATATCTTCAGAAAGCATATACAGTGAGTGATAATGCGTACTGTCAACACAAACTGCTGAAAAAGTAAGCAAAGGAAAGCTTTCTTCAATGCCATGCCTGTTTTTAGCAGTGATGTATCCTTTGTTGATATCATTTTGATTATAGAAATAGATAATTTTTTGGTCAAATTCTGTAATTATAGCAGAGATTTTTTTCTTTAAGTCGATTGTTGTATCATGAATGACAGCTATGAAGTCATCTCCACCGATATGACCAAGGAAATCATCCTTATCAATATGGGTTTTTAATAGTTCAGAGAAAAACTTGATCACACGATCACCGTTTTCAAATCCGTAAACATCATTATAGGCCTTGAAATTATCCAAATCGAAATAGATAATATGTGATTGGATTTCCCCGAGGATATGTGCTTGCAACTCCTTTTCAATCAACACATTGCCTGGAAGCTCTGAGAGAGGATTCAGATGCTTTGCATTTGAGACTTCCATTTCAATCGTCTTTTCCAAAAGATCTTTTACAGTAACGACACCATAATAATGACCGTCCTTGGTAACAGTTATGAAATCATAGATTTTATTAATATCTCTTTGCATTGCTATTTTACTGACAATGCTGATAGTGGTTTGATGATCTACCGTTAAAAATTCCAATTCCATAATACTGCTTATAGGTTTAGATCCAAAAAGGTTGTAGCCATATAATCCACTTATGGTCTTATAAAGCTCGTTTTTTGTGATTACACCAATGACCTGGTCATTCTCTGTGACACAAAAACCATGGCATAAAGCATCATTTTTCATTAGTCCGAGGACCTGTTTTACTGGCATATTTGGAGAAATCGACATGACTGGCTTAGATAACTTTTCTATATAAATATCCGATAATTTCATCCAATAAAAATGATTTTTCTTGCGATTGGTTTCCTTTATTACATCATTTACATGGCTGTCGAGTGAGTGTACATCTGCTGATGGCCTTTGAATGTAATAACCCTGGCCATATTGCACTCCTAGTTCAATCAGCTTGATAAGCTCTTCTTCAACCTCTATCCCCTCAGCAATTAAAAGAGTGTTGGTAAGAGAACAGAACTCACACATGCTTTTGACCAACGATTGCTTAGTGACATCTATATGAATATTGCGGATGAGATTCATATCAAGCTTTATAAAATGAGGTTTTAAATCAGAAATGAGATTCAGTCCTGAAAATCCTGCTCCAGCATCATCAATTGCGATCATATAGTTTTGGTTTTTGTAATTCTGAACTGTTTTGGTAAAGTCGGAAATATTATTGACAGCTTCTCTTTCAGTGATCTCAAAAATGATGTTTTCTGAGTTCAAAGACATTGAATCTAGGTATTCTTTGGTCAATCCCTTTAAAAACTTAGGATCTTGCATAATTTTGGGACTGACATTAATAAACAACTTCGTACTTATTTGAAGCTGCTTAGCTTTTTCGATTGCTTTGATACGACATATCAATTCAAGATCCCACGTAGAGTTGTATAAGTCAGCATACTCAAACAATGTGTTAGGATATTGAAAAAGACTGTCTTCAGGACCCCGACTAAGGGCTTCAAACCCATATATAACACCATCTCGTAAAGAGATTATAGGCTGTAGTACGGTTTTAATACTTCTAGAATTTAAAATTGTAAAAAACTCGTCGCGAATTATGTCACTGGTATTAGAATCTAATAGATTGTCATTACCGGGTTCTGTCATTTAATTTTCTCCTATTCGATGATTACTATGCTGACTTCAAAATGCTGTTTCTATTCAAAACCGTTTTATAGCTTTCAATGAGGCCTTCAAAAACCTTGTCCCAGGATTTTGTTTCCGCAAAGGATCTTGCATTTTTGGACATTTCTATTCTTTTAGAGTTGTCTTCTATCAATAATCTGATTCCCTGGTAAAAACTTTCGACCTCATTTGGCACACTTAGAATACCGTTGTAGCCATCTACGATGTTGTCCTTGAGACCTCCGGCAGCTGGACCAACTACCGGAAGCCCTGATGCCATAGCTTCAAGAACAACATTGCCTAAAGTTTCAGTGGAGGAAGGAAATGAAAAAATATCCGCGCTACTGTAAATGTCTGTGAGATCTTTGCCTTTTAAATACCCTGTAAACAATATGTCTCGGTTTTTCTTTTTCAGCTCTTCAAGTCGTGGTCCGCCTCCGGTGATAATCAATGCGATTTTATCATGATACTCTTCTTTAAGCATTTTATATGATTCTATCAGAATATCGATATTCTTTTCCTGGCTTACTCTTCCAACATATAGCAATACAGTTTTATCTTCCATTCTGTATTTCCTCTTGATTTCACTTTTGTCTTCCAAAGGCTTAAATTTTTTAAAATCAATACCTCTTCCCCAGAGCTCAACATTGTTGATGCCTTGACTCTCAAGGAGTTTTTTGGTTTCCAACGAGGGACACAGGCACATGTCTGATTGGTTATGTATTTTTCTCATGATATTCCAGCTCATATCATATAGAAAAGAAAGATTGTAAAATTTCATGTACTCGGGAAAATTCGTAGTAAAGGTTGATATAAGTGGTATTTTATTCTGCATAGCATAGTTCATACCGGCAAGACCCATGTTTATTTCAGTTACTGAGTGCAGGATATCCGGTTTGAATTCATCCAAGGCGGTCTTTAATCGTATGAGATTGGGTAGAGTGAGTCTACACTCGGGATAGGCGAAGAATTTCACACTGTAGAATCTTTCTACATTGCTATCTTGGGAATCAAAATACTTGAAATCCGGTGCAAAGATTTTAAACTCTATATCATCTCGTTCAGACAAGTATTTTGTCAGCTTAGACAGTGTGTTCGTCACG
Source organism: uncultured Clostridia bacterium (assembly GCA_927435965.1). GTDB lineage: Bacteria > Bacillota > Clostridia > Tissierellales > Dethiosulfatibacteraceae > 38-11. The sequence continues at coordinate 6,682 of CAKMKB010000271.1, read as the reverse complement.
CCATTGATTTGAGGCAGATAAGTATCAGTGAAATAAGCGATCTTCATAGGCAATCTCCTTGTGTTGAATTGTTTTAAGCAACTTGCACGAATTTCTTAGCCAAAATCTCTTGATTTATCAGATTTATGACAGCGACTGAAAACATCAAGGCATGGTCAGTGTCTCTGATGATTGTTTTTTTGTTCTCTTTATAGCTTTTGGTGAAGTGTTCATAAGTTTCATGAAAATTGTTGAATAGCTTATTTTTTGAGTTAATAACAGTTACCTTCGAGTGCTTCGGTACTATCATGAATATGTAATGAAGGGATATTTCGTACTTAATGTGCTCAACAATATTTCTTTCCCATAGATGATCTTCAAAATGATATCTGCAGAAGGTGTCACTAAGGAAATGACACAAGATGCCCAGCTTCAGCGAGAAAGACTCGACACTTTGCTTTCGGTTGATAAGTTCATCTTTCAAGCATTCCATTACTTCGATTATATCTTTGCTTCGGTGAGGAATTGATCTGAGGGTATGATTGATGTCAGGCTTAATATTCCCCAAAATGAAGTGCTTCTTATTCAACACTATATTGGTGTTTTCTGTGATGTATGAATAGAGCAAGTGACCTATGGCTGAATGGGTATGGATAATCATATTTACCACATCTCCTGATTAGCAATCTCGTTTCACTATCAGTATAGCTTTCGTTTGTTAAGTGTGAGTTGCGTCAGTGTAAAATCCTTGTTAATAAGAGCATTATTTTATCCGATGACTAACAGTCCTAGACTCCCACTTCTATAAGTGGGAGTCTAGGACTGTAGAGTCCCTGGATAACGGTTTCTAAGGTTCATATAGCGTTTGAAACGCCACCTGAACCCAAGAACCCTGTTGATGTTCAAAAATAAAGTAAGCTATTATATGTTTATATAGGTAAAAAATCACAATATTTACCTATATTATATTGACATAGGTAAAATTAAAAAAAGCTCCCTGAAAATTTATTCCAGGGAACCAATTGATTGGTTGTTCTGTTTTCAAATCAATAAATAAATAGCGCCGCCAATAACTCCTGAGCCGAACATGACAAGAATTGGATTAGGTTTCCATTTTCGTAAAACAAATATTGCACTAACAAATAAGCCTATTGAAATATAATTGATCGTATTCGGGTTAATTGTTAAATTTGAAGTTCCCAACACTGAAAACTGTAGTATTTTCAATCCAGCTGCTCCAATAAGCGCTACAATAACCGGTCTAAGACCTGACAGAATTCCTTTAATGACTGTGAGATCACCATATTTAGTGTATATAAACGCTAAAACAGTGACAATAATGGTCGACGGGAAGATACCTCCGATGGTTGCTATGATTGCACCGGGTAAACCGGCTATGCGCATGCCAATAAAGGTTGCTGAATTAATGGCAATTGGTCCGGGTGTCATTTGTGCTATCGTAATCAGGTCAGTAAATTCAGCAAAAGTCATCCAATTATGAATTTCAACAATTTGGTTTTGAATGAGTGGTAGTGCTGCTAAACCGCCTCCAAAACTAAATAGTCCAACCTTCATAAATACTAGGAATAAATCAAGATATATGATAGGGGATCACCTCTTTTTTTGTTTCTTTCTTATTGATGAAAGTTGATATAACTCCCAAACCACCACAGGTTAGGATTATATACATCACATTGACGTGAAAGAAAAAAACGGCGATAAATGAACTGAGCATAATAAATAAAGAGGGATAGCTTTTTTCGCCAAAAACATGCCTACCTAGATCTATTACAACATTAATAATGACAGCGGCTATTCCAGCTTGCATTCCCTTCATCAAGGCGCTAACGACAATATTATCACGAAAGGATGTATAAAAAAATGAGATAACTGTAAGAATTATAAATGGAGGCAGGATGGTACCCAAGACTGATATGAGTGCTCCCGGGATCTTACCGATTCGATAACCTAGTAGAATTGAGGCATTGACTGCGACTGCTCCAGGTGAGGATTGAGCGATGGTTATTAAATTGATTATGTCATCTTCTTCAATCCAATGAAGATCACCTACGAATTTTTTTCTCATAAGCGGAATAATCACAAAGCCGCCACCAAATGTAAAAGCACTGAGATAAAAGGTTGATAGAAATAGTTTTAAGTATAAGGCTTTTTTAGATTTCATTTATAACTCCCCTGATTGATAACACTAGACTGAATAATTGAAGAGGAAATTCACTCAAAGCGCACATACATAGTATAGTACTTGCAATCATATATGTAAAATAGTATTATTATATATAGTTCATAATGAATTTGTTATAATAAGAGGAAAGGAAAGTGCGTGATGACTATTAGACACTTAAGAATATTTGTTGCTATTACTGAAACCGGCAGTGCGACTGCCGCAGGAAAAAAATTGAAAATAGCACAACCTTCCATCAGCCTTGCAATATCTGAGCTGGAAGAATACTATGGCATCAAACTATTTGATCGAATAGCTAAGAGGTTGCACATAACGGATGCAGGTAAAAACTTTCTGCAATATGCGACACATATTGTTTCTTTGTTTGAAGATATGGAAAAGGAAGTTAAAAACATTGATGAACTTGGCGTACTGCATATTGGAGCTAGCATCACTATAGGGAATTACCTACTTCCTCAATATATAATTGATTTTAATAAAATACATCCTCAGTTAGATGTGAAAGTAACGATTGAAGATTCGGCTAGAATCCAGGAATATGTTTTAACCAACCAAATAGATATTGGAATGGTTGAGGGAAAAGTGCATAATCCAAACATAATTAAGAAGCAATTTACAGATGATCACTTAGTGATGATATGCCCTATTGATCATCAATTTGCAAACAAAAAAAATATTCTTTTGGCACAACTAAGAGATGAAAAATTTCTTCTAAGGGAGAAAGGAAGTGCAGTAAGAGAGCTTTTCGATAACATTATGAGTGTCCATGGTTTAGAGGTTGAAATTTCTTGGGAAAGTATAAGCACACAAGCAATTGTACGTGCTGTAAAATCAAATTTGGGTATTTCGTTGTTACCTTATATGTTGGTAAAAGATGCTCTCGACAGAAATGAGATTAGTCAATTTTCTGTAAAAGGCATAAAGCTGGATAGACAATTCAGTATCATTTATCATCAGAATAAGTTTTTGACACGAGGCGCTAAAGATTTTATCAAACTATGCAAATGACTGGACAATCAACGCTATCTGGTTTAAAATTTTATAAGGAGATATTGTTATTATTTGTCCGATGACTAACAGTGCTAAGACTCCCACTTCTAAAGTGGGAGATAAGCACTGTAGAGTCCCTGGATAACGGTTTCTAAGGTTCAGATGGCGTTTGAAACTCCACCTGAACCCAAGAAGCCTGTTGATTCTAACGGGGGTATTTCATGATTTACGATGTGGTAATAGTCGGTGGCGGAATTGCAGGATTGACAGCAGGTGCATTTATCAGCAAGGAAGGCCATAGGGTTTTGATTTGTGAAAAAGAAAAATGGATTGGTGGACTAGTCAATTCATTTAATTATAAGGGCTTCCGTTTTGACGGTGGAATAAGAGCCATGGAGAATTCCGGGGTATTGCTTCCTATGGTTAAAGGGCTGGGCTTGGATATTGAATTCAACAAAAGCTACGTATCTGTTGGTATGGAGGATGAGGTTGTCAGCGTGGAGACAAAGAGCAGTCTGTTGGATTATCAGAGAATGTTGGAAAACCAATTTCCTGACAACAAAGAAGATGTAAAGGAAATCATTAAAGAAATAGGAATCATAATGAATTATATGGATGTGTTGTATGGCATTGATAATCCACTCTTTATGGACCTGAAAAACGATAAGAGATACCTTTTCAAAACGCTTTTACCTTGGTTATTCAAGTATCTGAAAACTATAAGAAAGATTATCAAGCTTGATCAGCCTATAGAAGAATACCTGACAAAGTTCTCCGACAATCAAAGCCTCATTAATATGATCGACCAGCATTTTTTCAAAGAGACACCGGCTTTTTTTGCCTTAAGCTACTTCAGTCTATATCTTGACTACCAATATCCCAAAGGGGGAACAGGTACGCTGACAGAAAAAATGGCAGAGTTTATCATAGCAAATCATGGCATCATACTAAAGGAAACAACTATACAGTCAATTGATGAAGAAAAGAAAGTAGCAGTTGACTCTAATGGGAATGTATATAGCTATAAGAAGCTAATCTGGGCTGCGGACCAGAAGCGTTTATACGATGCTATAAATACTGATTCAATAAAAGACGATACAGTGAGAAAAAATATTCTGGACCGAAAGAGCCTACTGAAGGATAAGGTCGGTGGAGACTCAGTGCACACCCTATATCTGACTGTGGATATTGAACCGGAATATTTCAAAAAAATCTCAAACCCACATTTTTTCTACACACCTTACAAAGATGGGCTGTTTAATGTCACAATAGAAGAGTTAATGACCAAAGGTGATCATGACACTAAACATAGGTACATAACTTCTAAATCAGTGTTGCTGTCATGGCTTGAGAGATACTACAGACTTACTACCTATGAGATTTCAATTCCAGTGCTTAGAGACCCCAAAATGGCACCAGAGGGTAAAACTGGTCTGATCATCAGTACACTTTTTGAGCATTCTCTAGTCAAACATATAAAAGAGATGGGATGGTATGACGAGTTCAAGCAGATAAGCGAAAAACATATCATTGAGGTGCTTAATGCAACAATATATAAGGGAATCAAGGAGAAAACCATAGATAGTTTTTCCTCAACTCCCTTGACTATAGAAAGAATAACAGGTAATTCCGACGGCGCTATTACAGGTTGGGCTTTTACAAACAGACCCATTCCGGCTGTCAATAAAATGCCTCGAGTGACAGATTCTGTTTTGACACTTATACCGGATGTTTTTCAGGCTGGACAGTGGTCCTATAGCCCAGCCGGTTTGCCCATATCAATTATGACAGGTAAAATAGCAGCGGATAAAGTCAACAAGCTTCTATCCGATGACTAACAGTGCTAAGACTCCCACTTCTATCCGATGACTAACAGTGCTAGGACTCCCACTTATAGAAGTGGGAGTCCTAGCACTGTAGAGTCCCTGGATAACGGTTTCTAAGGTTCAAATGGCGTTTCAAACGCCACCTGAATCCAAGAACCCTGTTGATGATTCAAGGCCGGTCAGTTGCATAGTGATGTCAAATATTTTTTTACCAAGCTCGCGATTTAGCGCATGCTTTGCAGGCTTCTCCTCAACTGTAAGATTATAGAATTTTCCACTCATTTCAAGCATATCCGGATCGGCTGCCAGGTAGTAGATGGCTTCCCCTGATATGCTTGGTTCTTTTAAGCTATGCCATGTTATATTGTGGAGGAACCATTTATACAGCCATCCATTGTTGCTGCCTATGTTAGTCCGTACATCTCCCGGGTGCAAGGCATTGATGGTTACGCCTGAGCCCTGCAACTCATCAGCCAACTCCCATACCGTCATCAACTGGGCTGTTTTTGATGCGCCATAGCTTCTTAGACCCGTGTAAAACCTTTTTTTCCAATTGAGATCTTTGATGTCCAAGCCATTGAAACGATGTCCCTCGGAATTGACTTGGATAATCCGGGAGGGAGCGCTTTCTTTCATTCGATCCATAAGAAGCTGAGTAAACAAAAAGGATGCTAGGTGATTAACACAAAAAACCTGCTCATGACCCTCGATGGTTTCCACTCTTGTTGTTGAATGTATCCCAGCGCTATTGATAAGTACATGTATCTGCTTGTATTTATTAAGGATTTCCTCAGCGGCCTTTCTCACATCGGACAGAATGCTAAAATCTGCAATAACGATATCAATATTGACAGGCCATTTTTTCTGTATGTCTTCGCGAATGCTTTTAGCCTTTTCATGATTTCTGCACACCATTATGATATCTGCATTTCCTTGAGCAAGCTTTTTAAGAGCTTCAAAGCCAACACCTGAAGTGGCACCAGTAATGACACAAACCTTTCCAGCCATTGAGGCGGAGCTTTTCCTTTGCTCAGCCTTTTTGTTTTTCATGAAGATTAATTCCTCAGGCCATTCAAATTTCATGATTAACCTCCACTTAACCAAATTTCTTTCTCATAAATTTTCGGTAAGTCTTTTTAAAATAGGGTATTCCGTTGAAAATATCGCCCCAAAGGTCGTAATAATCCCTTTGTCCAATGATTCTGCCATCCTCGTGAAGAGTGAGCTTAGTAGATCCGTACATAGGCGTGCTGGGGTATTTGTTGAAGGACATGGTCATAGTCCAATCCATGATGATGAAGTTGTCGCTTTGCGCAATTGAGTGGATATCCATTTGAAGCTCTTGACACCTCTCAGTCAGTCGTTCACACATGGCAATAAACTCAGTCTTGCCTTCAATTCTCTGTATGGAGTCCTGGAAAACAATGTCGTCATGATAATAGGGGTAGATATGAGACCAGTCCGGCTTCCCTTTTGTGTTATAGGTCTGGGACCAGAGCTCAAGAACGCTCTCTACGTTCAGTTCTCTCAGTTCATTTTCATAGTAATCATTAGGTATAATTTCATCATACATTCCTATTCACCTCACAGAAATCAGTTGATTTAGTCAATGAAACGCTTACCTTATTATAGAATGTTTTTCGAGAATAATCTACTGTTTGTAGTTATTGTTAAAATATAGTCA
>CAKMKB010000270.1:0-2906 GCA_927435965.1 uncultured Clostridia bacterium | reverse complement strand
AAGCATGGTAGAAAATCAATGGATTCTATTTATGGTGGTATCTTCTCTTACATCCTGACAATGGGATTGTTTGCAATGTTGTTGCCTGTTGTTTCATTCCTTAGACCGTTGCTTCCTGCAGGCTTGTCATTGACATTGGTTGTACAAGGATTTGCTTGTGCATATATCGCAATGGATATGGTTAAGACTAAAGAAGAAAGAGGAATTGCAGGTATAATGGCAATATTCTTAGCTTTCAGAGGCTCAGCTTGGGGTCTTGCAGCTGGAGTAGTCATGTTTATACTGATTGGTGTTGACAAGGAAAGAATTGCTAAAATTGAAGCAGAAGCAGCGAAAGAACTTGAATTGAAAAAAGAAAGACAAAGAATAGCACAAGAAAAAGAAAACGTTAAATAAGTAAGTTTAATTAATTTGCAGGAAACAACCCCGGAAACATATAAAAATAGGATGTTAATCATCCTATTTTTTTAAACAATTGGAAGGAATGATGTCTGTATGAAAAAAGTCATAAAAATCAATGAGGAACCCTGTATCGGATGTAGTCTATGTTCGCTTGTATGTTCTATAACATGGAATCACGCTTATGGATTAAATGATAGTCATATAGTAGTTGACCGAAGTGATTTGGATGGACGATTTGAAATTAGAGTTCTTGATACATGCAAAAGATGTTTCAAATGTGTAAAAATCTGTCCATCGTCTTGTTTAGAAATTGCTGAAGTACAAGATAATCAAGACGAGGGAGGACATAATGGATAAATACTTTTCTCGGTTTATTGAAGTCAATTTAAGCGAAGAGACTATAAAAATTATAACTATTGACGAAGGTATTTTGAAAGACTACCTGGGTGGAGCAGGCTTGTCTGCAAAATTTGTATACGATAGAGTCCCTGTAGGAACAGAAGCGTTAGGAGAAGACAATGTGATATGCTTTTCGGTGGGAACTTTTGCAGGAACCGGTTTACCTACTGCCTGTCGGGTTGAAGCATCGGCCAAATCACCGTTAACAGGATTGATTGGAACATCCAACTCAGGTAATTACTGGGGAGCAGAGTTGGTTTATGCAGGTTTCAATGGCGTTATCATTCTTGGAAAAGCGAAAGAACCCACTTATATAAGTGTCATCAATGATCAGGTTAAGATTCTTCCAGCAAAAGAATTATGGGGACTTGATTCATGGGATACGATGACACACATTAGAAAAGAACTTGGTGATTCCAATATACAAATTGCTTCAATAGGTCAGGCTGGTGAGAATCAGGTCAAATATGCCAGCATTCAGAATGGACCATATGATGCCTGGGGTCGAACAGGACTTGGCGCAGTTATGGGATCAAAGAATCTTAAAGCAATTGCAGTACGAGGTACTGGAAGCATAAGACCCAAAAATGAAAAAGCTTTCTTGACAGAAGTTGAGGCTTGTCTTAAAGCTATGATGGCATCACCATTTTATAATGCTTTTAAGGAATATGGAACAATGCTTGCAACTATCCCATACTATAATTTTGGAGCATTACCGGGTCGAAATTTTCAAATAGGAAAACCGGAAGGTTGGATGGAGAACAGAAGTCGAAAAGTTGTCAAACAGTATAGCAATAGAGGTGTTGCATGCATATCCTGTCCAATTGCATGTGCCCATTGGGTTGAGGTTAAAGAGGGCAAGTACAAAGATCTAAGCCTAAAAGATATGGAAGTGACGCCTGTAATAGGATTTGGTGCCGGCTGTGATATCAATAATATTCCAGCCATATCAAAAATCAGTGAAATATGCCAACGATTTGGTCTGGATATGGTATCTGCAGCATCATCCATTGCATTTGCTATGGAGCTTTTCCAGAGAGAACTGCTGAACATCGAAGACATAGGATTCAACCTGGAATGGGGAGATGAGGATGCAGTCATAAAATTACTGGAACAAATTGCGACGAGGGAAGGCATTGGAAATATTTTAGCCGAGGGCGTAAAAGAAGCATCTAAAAAGATATCAGGATCTGAGTATTATGCGATGCATGTCAAAGGTCTCGAAATACCAATGATCGATCCAAGGGGCAGATGGTCCACTTGGAGTTTTGGCAATCTCACCAATATACGTGGTGGGGATCATCTTAGAAATAGAAACCCGGTTGAGAATTTAAGATTCAACGAAAATCGAAGACCATATGAGACAGAAGCATTTGAATTTGACCAAGAGATGTATGATTCTTTTGATATGCCGAAAAACATAAAAGACAGTATATTTGACAAGGATAGAAAGCAAGTCGACATCGCACAAATGTCAAAATGGTCGGAGGATTTGATATCTGTCTATAACAGCGTTGGGCTCTGCATCAGACCTCCCGTTCTCCAATCAATAGGACCATCAGCCATTGCAAGACTTTATTCATCATTTACCGGCATAGAGATGACAGCAGAGATGATTATGAAAGCTGGAGAAAGAATTTGGAATCTTCAGAAACTCTTCAACATACGGGAAGGTGAAAAACCAGAAGACAGCATCTATCCTGAAAGATTTTTCAGTGAAGCTCAGTCAGATGATTCTGACAAATCGAGGGTATTAGACTTGATCAAAGTCAAGAAAATATTAACCTCTTACTATAAAGCTAGGGGATGGGATGAAGAAAGTGGAGTACCGACTGATGATAAGTTAAAGGACTTGAATTTGGAAAAATGATATAAAAAGCGATGCATATGCACACATCATAGATGCAAATACGCATCAACCAAATAACCGTTAAATAAGTTGGAAATACTGAAAACGTTAACATTCTGCACGCATTTACCTGCCACAAGGTATATGCAAAAATGCATCACTAAGATTGTTAATGTTATCCCAAGTTATTTAACGGTTATTTGGTTGATGCGTATTTGCATCTATGATGTGTGCATATGCATCGCTTTTTATATCA
>CAKMKB010000269.1:0-2012 GCA_927435965.1 uncultured Clostridia bacterium | reverse complement strand
GGTTAATAAATTTATTATAATAGAATATTAATTACACGGAAAGGAGTTTAATTTGAAATCCTATTATCTTAAACGTTTAGTGCCATTACTTATTACAATAGTACTTATTACAACACTTACATTCGCGATGATGCATTCAATACCGGGTGGTCCTTTTACGCGAGAAAGACCTGTTCCTGACGCAATATTGAGAGCGTTGAACGAGAAATACAACCTGGATGACCCAATCCTGGTTCAATATTTCAATTATATGAAAGATCTAGTTACTTTTGACTTGGGGCCTTCCTATTCTAAAATCGGAACCACGGTCAATGAGCTGATTATTGAAGGATTTCCAGCAACCGCAAAAATTGGAGGATTGGCCATATTGCTCATTGTCATACTCGGGATACCTTTGGGAGTCATATCTGCGCTTAAACAGAACAAAGGGATAGATTATTTTGTTATGTTTATAGCAACCTTGGGGATTACTGTTCCTAGTTTTGTTGTCGCCACAGGCATTATTTATTTCTTCGCAGGCCGATTGGGTTGGATTCCCAGTTTTGGGCTAAGCACACCTGCCAGCTATATCGGACCTGTCATTGCATTGGCGGGTTATTCACTGTCGTTTATAGCTAGGCTCACCCGTTCTAGTATGCTAGAGGTATTGAGACAGGATTATATCAGAACCGCCAGAGCTAATGGTATAGGTGAGTTTACTGTTATTGCCAAACACGCTATTAAGAACGCTTTGATACCAGTTGTAACTTATTTGGGCCCTACAATAGCAGCCATACTAACAGGATCCTTCGTAATTGAGAAAATATTTGCAATACCTGGGATTGGTCGATACTTTGTTGAGAGTGTAACCAATAGAGATTATACTACCATCATGGGTATTACAGTGTTTTATGCGGTGTTTTATCTTATTATGATATTGCTGGTGGATATTACATATTCGTTCCTGGATCCCCGCATTAAGCTAAAGGGGGAGAAATAATCATTATGGATAAAAACAAATTTGTATTTATAGAACAAACAGGTGAAGGCAGTGAAGCTATTAGACCTAGTCTGACTTATTGGCAAGATGCTTGGAGAAGATTGAAAAAAAACAAGTTATCCATGATTGGAATCTTTGTAGTTTTTCTCATTATCGGATTTGGGTTTGTCGGACCTTATCTGACACCATACTCCTATTCAGATCAGATTAACAAATACAAGAACTTGCCTCCAATGCTTGATCTGTATGAGATTGATGGCTACAATTTCCATATTTCAAAAGATTATAATATGTTTATCGTCGAGCCTGATGGTACTTTGATAGATAGGCTAGATCTTCCCCCATTAAATAGGGATGCTATCAATAAGGTATATAGATATGACATGGGAGATGAAGAAGTCATTTTGGATTTCTCGTATAACCTATTGCCTGATAAACAAGGCTATGATTATGACTTTACCATTGAGTTTCGCGGCCAGGTAGCCACTCAACCACAAACAAGCAAACTTAACAAGATGTTTCCTTTTGGCACGGACGGATTGGGAAGAGACCTTCTAACCCGTGTCATGTATGGTGCACAGATATCGCTTTTGGTTGCTTTCATAGCAACTTTGGCCAATTTGTTCATTGGCGTCATTTATGGTAGCATCTCAGGATATGAGGGCGGTAAGGTAGATGAGATTATGATGAGAATTGTCGACATCATCAACTCCATTCCACTTGTATTGTATGTTATACTTTTGATGGTTTGGTTTAGGGGTGGTGGATTGACCAATATCATAATCGCACTGAGTAGTGTTTACTGGGTGTCTATGGCAAGATTGGTCAGAGGCCAGATGCTATCTCTTAAGGAACAGGAATTTGTTTTGGCAGCTAGGGTTATCGGGGTTTCTAAGTGGAAGATAATCTTTAAACACCTCATCCCAAATGCTATGGGTCCGATTATTGTCAGTATGGCTATGATGATTCCGGCTGCTGTTTTTACAGAGTCTTTCTTAAGCTTCATAGGGTTGGGAGTTTCAGCACCGATGGC
>CAKMKB010000268.1:0-4441 GCA_927435965.1 uncultured Clostridia bacterium | reverse complement strand
TTTTGCTATAAAGGCTCACTGGGACCTCGGAACAGCATTGAATATTCTGGATTTTGAAAGAGCTGCAAAGATTACAGGGGCAAGATTCTCCATGTTTAAGGGGAAAGGTGCTAAGCTTGAGAGAGCTTTGATTACTTTTATGCTGGATGTTCACACTGAGGAGCATGGATTTACAGAAATAATGCCACCCTTTATGGTGAATAGAGATAGCATGATTGGGACTGGACAGCTTCCAAAATTTGAAGAAGATATGTTCAAGGTTCCTCAAAAAGATTTCTACCTGATTCCAACAGCAGAAGTACCGGTTACAAATGTCTATAGAGATGAGATTTTGGAGGAAAAAGATCTGCCCTATTATATGGCTGCTTATACGCCATGCTTTAGAGCTGAAGCAGGATCTGCTGGGAGAGACACAAGAGGCTTGATTCGAAACCACCAATTTGATAAAGTAGAGATGGTAATGTTATCAAGACCTGAAAACTCATATGCAGAGCTGGAAAAACTGACCGGTTTTGCTGAAAGCATTCTACAGAAGTTGAAATTGCCTTATAGGGTGATTGAGCTTTGCACAGGCGACACTGGTGCTGCTTCTGCCAAGACTTATGATCTTGAGGTATGGATGCCGAGTTATGATAGATATGTTGAAATATCTTCATGTTCAAATTTTGAGGATTATCAGGCAAGAAGGGCTAATCTGCGATACAGACCGGAGGGTGGAAAGCCTGAATATCTTCATACTTTAAACGGTTCAGGCTTGGCAGTAGGAAGAACCTTTGCTGCATTGCTTGAAAACTACCAGAACGAAGATGGTACCGTTACCTTGCCAGAGGTACTAAGACCATATTTTGGAGGATTGGAGAAAATTGAATTCTAATAAAAATATAAGGAAAGTAACACTATTATTAATTATAGCCATATTACTGACATCAGTTACCGGTTTTGCCACAATTGATGTCAGTAGTGACATTCGATCTGCTGTGGTGGGAGATGCCGCTACTGGAGAGGTGTTTTATCATTTCAATGGAGATGAAACCGTTGAAATAGCCAGTGTAACAAAAATAATGACCTATTTGCTTGCCAGAGAGGCGATTGATGAAGGTAGAGCATCATTTGATGATGTTGTCACAGTCTCAGGAAATGCAGCCACTACTGAGGGAAGTGCATTGGGGCTCACAGAAGGCAGTGAGTATGTTCTTGAAACTCTGATGAATGCTATCATGATCGCATCCGGAAATGACGCAGCTGTTGCTATTGCTGAACATATATCAGGAACAGAGGAAGCATTCATACAAGCCATGCATGATAAAGCAGTTCAATTAGGTATTACAACTGCTCGTTTTATCAATCCAAGCGGCATGCCGTTGGATGATGAGGAAACAGACCAAAACTTTATGTCAGCCAAAGACCTATTCAAGTTGTCAGCCTATTTGTTGAATAAGTATCCGGATGTGACAGATATTACTGTGCAAAAGGAATTCGCAATGCCTGAAAGAAACTTCATAAGATCCGCGACCAATCCCCTTTTAAATGAGATGGAAGGCGTTGATGGATTGAAAACAGGGTATACTGATAAAGCGGGATTGTGTCTTGTCTCAACCCTACCTTATAGGGATTTGGAAGACAACAATAAAGATAGAAGAGTGATAGCTGTTCTTATGGGCGCCCAAAGCCATGATGACAGGATTTCTAAATCCATAGAGCTTCTGGAGTACGGCTACTACAACTATTTCATCGAAAAGGTTGTAAATGCTGAAGAACTGGTAGATGAGATACTGATATCAAATGCTCTTGAATTAAATGTACCGGTCATTGCCGGCGAGGATTATTACAAGCTGCTAAAAAATGGTACTACGTTGAGGACTGTCATCGAATACCAAGAAAAAATCAGAGCACCTCTGGAAAAAGGTGCTGTTGTCGGAAAGATGAATGTTTACTTAAACAATGAAATTATTAAAGAAATTCCAATTCAAGTCAGCGAAGAGGTTGAAAAAGCGGGATTTTTCACAGTTATATTCAGATATCTGGCAAATCTGCTAGGCATCTGATACATTTTGCATTAGAGAGGACTAAAGTATGTATCAGTTGATAATAGCAATTTTGACATTTATGATAATACCGATTCTGATAAAATTCAAGGTTAAATTAGGTTATGCCATATTAACAACAGCGATTGTATTGGGTATAGTATCAGGCATAGGAATGGACTCCTTTTTCGATGCTGTCACAGGAGTCTTTAAGAGTCGCTCTTCACAGAACACTATACTTGTTGTCACAATGGTCAGCATCCTAGGGGGCGTCATGAAGCACTACGGCATACTTGAAGTCATAGTGGACACCATGCAGAAGGTAATCGGCAGTAAAAGAAATATCATCACAATCATACCCGCAATGGTAGGATTTTTGACGATACCCGGGGGTGCAATATTGTCCGCTCCGTTTGTCAATCGAATAGGTGAGGAAATAGAGTTGTCACCCCCAAGAAGAGCGGCAATAAATCTGGTCTTCAGGCATTTGGCTATGTTTTTACTGCCTTTTTCCACATCAATCATAATTGTACCCACTATACTTCCGGATTTTAGCATACCTTTTTTGATTCTGTTGAATTCTGTATTTGTAGCGGGAATTGTAATAACAGGATACTTGATGTTCTTGAAGGATATCAAGCTTGAAAAGGTGGAAGCAAAGGAAAGAACCTTGAAGAACGTTTTAAAGTTGTTTATCTACATATCACCTATCTATGTTTGTGTAATCATAACCGGTATTACGGGTATTCCTTTTTACTTGTCCATGTTTGCAAGCCTTTTGATAGTGTATCTTTTAGGGGATAAGAAGGATTTCTTGAAAACAATGGTGAGGTCAATCAATTATAAGATTGTTATAACAGTCACTTCAGTGCTAATTATGCAAAGCACAATCATGAAAATGTCAGACATGCTTGAGATATTCAATAACATATTCCAGGCAAGCGATAACTTCTTTACTATCATGCTTATACTTCTGATCACATCAACTTTTTTTGGATTTATGACAGGCTACAAGGTAGCCGCATTAGCTATTACACTCCCACTCATAGCCCAATTGAATGTGTCTTATGAGATGGTGCACATTTATGTTTATATTGCCACAGGGTGTGCTTTTATAGGATATTTTTTTTCACCTCTTCATCTTTGTCAGGCTTTTACAGTTCAGATAATGGGCGTTTCAACGCTGGATCTGTATAAAGAGTATCGCTTTTATGCACCTATTTTGATTCTGATATTGGTCGTGTCAGCTACAGTTTTCAGTATTATTCTATAGCCTGTCTTATATGATTTGACAAAACAGGTCTAATCATGTAAAATTTCTAAAGTGACCGTGCACCTGTAGCTCAGACGGATAGAGCGGTGCCCTCCTAAGGCATGTGCCGGAGGTTCGACTCCTCTCAGGTGCACCAATTTTTACGACTGAAAGCAACGTGATTTGGTTTTCAGTAGACTATTAGATGGGAGCTTTGCTCACCACCGTTAAGGTGGTCGTGCAATGCTCCCTTTGATTTTATGTATTAAGAAAATTTTAATCTAAAACTTATGAGGCTTTAACACTTTAATTGTAGAATACCATTAGTATATAAAAATTGATCGGAGAGTGATGCAATGAAAGCATTTTATAATACGATTGAAAGCTATTTAGTTCTTTGGAATCAAAAGGAAATGGGAAGTTTTGATTGTGGTCAATCTTCTATAATATGGTCCATAAAACAGTACTATCGCTACTTTCGATTAAAAAAGCAGATCAACCGGGTTTGTCAAAATATTAAAAGCAATCCGTCAAGAGAGCTCTCAGATGACCAAGACCTAGAACGACTCATTGAATCATGGCTCGGAGTAGATACTAATCTCATGAAGCAAAAAATACAAGGAGACTATGCCAAATGTACCAGAGAGTTCATAGAAAATATTAAAGATAGATGGCCCGACATGGATGAAGGGTCAATTTTTCAAGCCTTGCGAAACGTATGGATTATGAACACCATACAAATAATACATGAAATACCAGTAACAATGACCAATGCAATTTTTGCTTATAGCATGCTATACCCATTAACAGATAATTACTTAGATGATGAAAAAGTACTCTTATCAGAAAAGCAGAAATTCGTTTTAAGATTTCGCAAAAGACTCGAGGGATTGAATGTTTCGCCAATTAATTCACATGAGCAAGACATATTTGATATGGTCAGCCTGATTGAGAAAGATTTTAGTCGGGATAAATATCCAGAAGTTTTCGAAAGCTTGCTACTAATACATGATGGACAATGCATGAGTTTAAAACAACAGAATGAGATCTTATCAGAAAAATCGATACTGAAGCTCTCTTTTGAAAAGGGTGATGCTCCAAATCTTCACTCAAATCCTGAAGATCATCTGCGAGCTGCAATGCGATACCATATCCAGTATAAAAC
>CAKMKB010000267.1:0-11732 GCA_927435965.1 uncultured Clostridia bacterium | reverse complement strand
AAAAGTCACCATCATACATATAGATAACAAAGTAATCTTCATAGCCATAATAATGCTTGGCTAGATATTTCGAAAATCCTTCCACCAGATTCTCCTCACACCATCCAAAGAAATATCAACGATTACAATACATTGATGCTGACACCGTTTCACGAGTTTTCACATGAGCTGTTTCAGACATTCACCAGATCCAAAGACTTTGTAGCCGTAACGGAGAAAATGAAAGAAGTAGATGGTTTTGAAACCATGTGGAAAAATGGATACGATTATAGCTATGATTGGATTGGATGGTGTGAGGAGAATCTGGTGGAAGGATTTTCGAAATATCTAGCCAAGCATTATTATGGCTATGAAGATTACTTTGTTATCTATATGTATGATGGTGACTTTTATAAGTATTTGATAGAGATGGACTTTGATCCGAAAATCAAATCATTGGAAGAAGTGAGTATAGAGTTTTATGAGGGTATTTATGGGAATAATTGAGATGAGTAGTTGAAAATTTCACATTGTTACATAAATAGTGCACCATTGCATGATACAATTGATAGGATGAGTGAAATAAGAAATTGAATAGATGATTCTAATCGGGGTATAAATGTATTGTGCATGTTTGTCTGGCTGTAAAAACGTCTAAATGCGATTCATAAAATAATTCATAATCATGATATAATGTAACAATAACGTTAAAGCAATGACATTTCTCATTGATGAGCAATCACTTATCGGGGGATAACGATGCGGTATTCCAGAATAGTAAGACACTTGATGAATGAAGTTAAGTCACATCACACAGCCTTAGAGATTTGAAGGCTTGAGTTGATGTGATTTTTTTGTTTTTCGATTGTGATAGATAAAGAACTACATATTAAAGGAGGACCAGATGCCAACCATCAGAGCAATGATAGAGGAGTTTTACGGTAGAAGATATTCAAACAAGCAAACCTTTAAACTGATTAAAGGAAACGAAGTCTATTCTCTGTTCAGTCAGGAAGAGATTGTTTCCATATTGGAAAAAAATGTCATCAAGACCACTCAAAAAGATATTTTAAACCAACAAATCAAAGAAGCATTTGAGGAATCATTCAAAAAGATTAGGCGATTCAATGACAAAGTGTTTGCGAAGATATTCTATAGTGATCTAGCAGATTTTCTTAATCAACAGTATAGTTTTACTATTAACATGGATTTTCTAAATGATATTCTCATAGGATCACCGGAAGAAAGAGCCCTGTATCTATTAAGAGAGACCGAGAGAATGAATACCTATGGAGAAACATCCACACTCACAGAAATCGCAGCTAAGTTGGGATGCAGCAGACGTAGTCTGGAAAAAGATGTGCAGAAAATCACAGAGCAAGGTTTTAAGCTTCTAGGACTCAGCATACAGTTGGTAGATGAGAGTAACAGCGTTCTAAAGATGGAGTCAACACCACATCCCATAGTTATGATGCAAAACATCACCCAGATTATGATTATGCTCGAAGGGCTAAGAGCCATGGAGGGAATCAATGCCTATCGCAACTACGCTCAACATACAGCCATCACCATATGGAATCAATTAACCGAGTATACTCAAAACAGCATTTTGGATGCACTGGAAAGAATAAACGAAGAATCAGATAACTTCATTGAGTGGTATTTGAATTTGGGACATGAAAGTAATTACCATCAGAGATTTCTTAGTGAAATGAAAGGCAGTGAAGGGAATATCAGTAGCCAGATGATGTATCTCGGAAAAAATCAAAAGACTTTCAATCTAACTTATGCAGATAAGGCAGGGAACACTCAAAATCTAGATGAATGCATTATTGAGCGTTTGCATATCAATGGATCCAGGATTAGAATCAGAAACCCTGAAATGAAAATAGAGATCGATGAAGAGGACATCCTTGAAATCGATATCCTATAAAATGGCGTGCGAAAGTTTTTTTCGCAAACGCTAAATCCCTTTATGCTATTATGAACTCAACCCTAAAGGGAATAAGAATTTGGAGGCAACAAAATGTTAAAGGAATTCAAGCGATTTTTAGAGAAAATTGATACGAGAGAGATGCAAGAGTACTTAGAGACATTCAGAGATACTTTGGATACACTCAATGAGGACAACTATGAACATCAAGATACACAGCCTTTAGTGCTATCACTAATCCATGAGCAGGATCAGGAAGGATATTGGGGAATCATCGAAAGTCCTCATGTTGATGGGGATACTCGAGTGGAATTTTGGTATAAGCCTACTTATATTGCAACAGCATTCTTGTTAAAATATTGGTTGATTTCATTGACTAGAAATAAGTCTGTTGATGGTCTGGAAAATTCTTTAATCAAAGGATTGAAAGTTTCAACAGGAAGAGGTTTCAACGGTCATGGACATGATGACATGGCAGGAAGAATCGAAGCAGTGGATATTTTCAAAGCAGGTGGAGTGATTGATTTTTTAGAGAAACATCCGAGTCTTTGTCCAGAATTCACGACCATCTTTGAGGGAGTCATAGAAGGTTTTAGAAATGCAATAGATACAGATAAGACCAAGGGAGATTGTGGAGAGGAATATAGAGATAGAATATTGGAAGCTTTAAAAGGATTCTCTGGAGAAGAAGGCATATTGGTCTTTGTCTATGGCACATTGATGGAAGGGCAGAGAAACCATAAAGAATACTTATCCCACGCAAAGTTCATCACTAAAGGTGTCGTGATCGGCTATACTTTGTATGATCTTGGAAGCTTCCCAGGAATTAAGAAATCAAGCAAGGGTGTTGTAGAAGGCGAGGTCTACAAAGTGGATCAAGATACACTACACCAGTTGGATCTGTTGGAAGGAGAAGGTACATTATTTGTAAGAGATACAGCGGAAGTTATTTGCTACGGTATGAAGCTGAATAATGTGTACTTGTATCTCTACAATCAAAAGATATCAAAAAAAAGCGCCATAAAAAGACAACCGATGGATGAGAAATCCCAGGATAAAGCCCATGTCTGGTATGCGGTTTATGGATCGAATTTACTATTTGTTAGATTTGCCACATATATACTGGGCGGAGAATGCATATTCAACGGCAAGCATTATCCGGGATGCACTGACAAAAATCTGCCAATAGAAAATAGACCATACGAAATCCCTTATCCAGTATACTATGGGAACAGAACTTCCTCTTGGGGAGAAGGCGGCGTGTCGTTCTTAGATACTGAAAGATCAGGCAAAACACTAGGCAGGATATACCGAATCACAAAGGAACAGTTTGAAGAAATAAAAAAACAAGAAGGATCCAGCAGTAATTGGTATGATAAAACGATCACATTAGGAGAGCTTGATGGTATACCCGTCGTGACATTAACCAATAAGAATGGAAGGCCGGCTTACCCGCCTTCAGACGCTTATATAGAGGTAGTGAGAAGAGGATTGAAAGAAACATATCCTCAAATGAGTGAATATGAACGAATGCGCTATTTGACTAGTATATAAGTGAGCTTTTAATGGTTCAAAAGGAGGCAATACAATGAAAAATCAACATGTAGAAAGGTTAGAACTGTTAGAAGAATTATTGAATATCCCAGGGTGCAGTGGAGCAGAGGGTAAAGTGTCAGATTACTTAATGAGAACACTAGAACCAATTGTGGGCACAGTTCACAAGGATGATTATGGCAATATCTTGGCAGAAAAGCGATATGGGTTAGGAAAGACTATTTTATTGTCAGCTCATATGGATGTTGTTTCATCTGACATCAATCCAAACGCAAAGATTATCAAAGATGCCAATATTTGGAAAAGAGAATCTGGTATATTGGGGGCCGATGATAGAGCTGGTGTTGCGATGATTATTAGTATTATAAGAGAATTGGATAAGAGTCACTTCAAGGGGAACATAAAAATTGCTTTCACCACTTCAGAAGAAATCGGTCAAATTGGTGCTGAAAACATAGACAAGTCATTCTTTGATGATGTTTCCTATGCGATTAGTTTAGATAGAAGAAACGGGTTAGATATCGTAACATCTTCACCTTACTATCGATATTGCTGCGATACTTATGGACAATTCTTTGAGGAACAATCAGAGATATTCATGAACGGAGACGAAGGTTATAAAAAGGTACAAGGTGGGACATCCGATTTAAGAGTCTGGAGTCAACTTGAAATCGATAGCATCAATGTATCAATAGGTTTCTACAATGAACATAGAGCAGGAGAATATCTCAAAATCAATGAATGGAACAGAACTTTGGAGTTTGTCAAGTTTTGTTTAATCCCATTAGCAAACTCATATGTAGGTCAACTAATGGAAGAAGAATGTCTGGCTTAGGAAAAAGAATGCTTTTGATATAGGAGGTTAAAAATGAAAAGTTCATATAATCATAAAAACATCTTTTCCAGCAACTTACCCGTAGAAACAATAGCTGAAAAATTCAATCTCACAATACCAAATGGTCCATTGTTTTATCCTTGTGCAGGTAATGACACTATGAAACCAATAAAAGGCTTTATGGATACAATAATGGAATTTCACTTTGTGGATTTAATACAGTTACCAAAACTTCCTAAGCCAAGTTTAAAAATAATAAGAGAAGCCAAAGCTTATGAGACATACAGCACCTCAGTTAACGAGATGATCTTGAACCAATGGGAAACCAGGGGCATTGAATCCGCAGGATATAGAGGAGAGCCTGGTATAACACATAAAGATGAATGGATTCATGCTAATAGTAACAGAACCATTGAGATTTATAGACATATACAAGATGGGTTGGCTGCATTTTCCAATATTGAAAAGTTAGCTGTGTTCTATTTGTGCGGTGACAGTGAAGGAGAAGGAGGAAGTGGTCAAAGGTGGTTTCAAGAAAGTATTTTGAAGTTGATACTGGACAAATTACTGGATGGTGGTCTCATTGTCACTGACGGGTCCAGCTGGGACCCCAAAATTTACCGAACTGCTGAGTGGAAAGGACTTTGGCAAAATAGATTGGATAGAGGGATAAGTAAGCCGAATGACTTTAATTATTACAACCGTAGTTTTAAATGTATAGGTGAGTTTGGGAAAAAGTATGGTCCAATTTATGTATGGCAGGTGAAAAAAATAAGTATCATATAAATCTATGACACTTATTACAATTGACTGAAAAGAGTATTCTCACCTATACTTGCCAACAATTCATCCACTTCTATAGGATTATATATCCCATTCATGATGCAGAATATGATGGTCAGATCTTTAGTATCAGACCAGACAAAGGTATACCCGGCCTTTTCGAGCAATGCACTTGCATCAGTATAGTTTAGTTTTAGCCCTATGATGGATTTAAGTACCGACGCTTTGCTAGGTGTGTAGTCATCACGGCGCATATTGGAGAATACGGCAGTACTTATACATGCTCGACTATAAAATTGGGGTTCTGTTAGACCATCTCGATCAATAAATTTGGTTAGTAAACTAAAAAATTTGATATTACCCGTTAATATTTGAATCAACTCGAAATGTTTGGAAATATTATTTATTAAATCCTTCGTGACCAGTTCCACCATAAGAGATTGATGCCTTTCTGTATCATTGATAAAGCTTCTAAGTTCATGGTTTAGATTTTCATCGATCATTATATTCACCTTCCCCTTAAAAATAAAATTATCAATTCCCGATTGATGTTTGTGTATGCTCAATATGTTCTAATTATAGCATAAACAAAACCAAGGAGGAATTCAAATGAAAAAAGAAATAATCTTCATAATGGATCGATCCGGCTCTATGGCTGGGTCAGAAAGTGACACCATAGGAGGCTATAACACAATGATCATTCAACAGAAGGAAGAGGAAGGCGAGGCAAATCTAACGACATCCCTATTCAATCAGGAAGTCAGTTTCCTGCATGACGGCGTAAACATTAAAACAGTGAAACCCATTACAAATCGAGAATATTTTGTAAGGGGAAGCACAGCTCTTTTCGATGCAGTGGGGGAAACCATCATACGTGTTTCAGAAAGAATTAAGTATGATAGAAGTTGCAGTGAATTGGAAGCTGATAATTCGAAAAACGTGCTTTGTGTTATTATGACGGATGGCTATGAAAATGCCAGTCGAAAGTTCACCAAGACAGATGTGAAAAATCTTATCGCTGAGAAAGAGTTATTTGGCTGGGAATTCATTTACCTTGGAGCGGACATCAAAGATTCCCGTGAAGCAGAACGGATGGGAATCAAGCAAGATAACAGTCATGTATACCGCAAAGAGAATCAGCGCCAGGTATATGAAAATCTTTCAGATAGCATAATGTCATTTAGAAAAGACAATAAGCTTTCTGACAAATGGAAAGAGAAAGCGAGCTCATTCCAGTGCGAGGTTCCATTCATTGACTGTCCAGAAGGCTGCTTTATCATAGACACCGGCTCTCCAATGTCTTTTGGAAACGTTTCGTCCGTGACCATTAAAGGTAAGAGATACAGAATTGGACAAAGCCCGATTATGAGAGATGTGCAAAATAATTTGGGAAGGCAGATTAAGGGTCTTATTGGGACAGATATCTTAAAGGACTACGATATTGAAATCGGATTTGATAGGCTTGAAAATAGATTTCTGGTTGATTTGGAATCATACAGCCTGGAAAGAAGAAACAGATGGGACTACACTTACATTGATGCTAAGACTATGAAGAATATAATAGGTGTTCCGGTTATTAGAGTCAATATTAAAGAAAAAACACATCAGTTCTTTCTGGATACGGGTTCAACTATCACTTACATGAGAAATTCGATTATCGATTCAAACAATTACTGTGGCAGCAAGAATGATTTCTATCCATTGCTTGGATCCTTTAAAACAGATTTATTTAGATCATATGTGAGCATAGATGGTTCAGAATATGAGTTGGAAGTGGGAGTGCTACCTAGTATGCTGAATCTTCTTCTACCCTCAGATATCGATGGCATTATCGGTTCAGATCTCATTAAACAGGCTACACTAAAAATCCTTCATTTATCCATGTATGAACTCATAACAAACACAGTGATTAGAACATATGATAGGAAATAAATGGATGTAATCTATTTCCATAGATAGAAAAGTATGGATTAGATGAAAAAATGATTAAATGACTTTTTTAACGGTATAAACAAAGTGCATGTCAATAATTTGTGAGGTTTTTCGTGAAACATAATAGTAAAAGAATACATACATATGATATAATAAATCAATGTTGTTTAAGCAATGACATTTCACATTTGGGAGTAATAAATTATCGGGGGATAAAGATGTTATATTCCGTAATAGTTAGACGCTCAATAAGTAAAAATAAGTCACATCACATGACCTTGAAAATTTAAAGGTTTGAGTTGATGTGATTTTTTTAATATAAGAATGAGCATTAAGATATAGAAAAACTTTTTGAAGAGGTAACCTATGCACAATGATTTAACTTTTTTCACCAATGAACCGGAAAGAAATTTATATGACAGATTTAACAAGATATTGGAATCCAACACACAGTTTTATGACATGATAGTAGGATATTTCAGAACTAGTGGTTTCTATTTAATGTATCCCTCAATGGAGCATATTGAAAAGATAAGAGTGCTAGTTGGGTTGAATGTAGACTATAAAACTGTTCAAATATTGGAAAAATCAAGAGAACAGCAAATGCAATTTGAATTATCTCATAAAGAAGTTAAACATTTTTTTTCACAAGATGTCACGAAAGAAATGTTAAATTCGGAAGACAGTTACAATATTGAACAAGGAATAAAAACGTTTATTCAATGGTTAATGAATAAAAAAGTAGAAATGAGAATATATCCCGACGCTCAGATTCATGCAAAAGTTTACATTATGAGAAAAGATATGTCTAAGGTGACTGATCAATATGGATGCGTGATAACTGGATCAAGTAATTTCTCACAATCAGGACTGATCAATAATCTCGAGTTCAATGTAGAGCTTAAAGACAGCAGAGATGTTGTTTTTGCGCTTCAAAAATTTGAGGAGCTATGGGAGAAATCGATTGACATATCAGATGAATATGTTAATACAATCAACAAAAAAACGTGGCTTAGACAGGATATCACACCATATGAATTATACTTAAAAACTTTGTACGAATTTTTCAAGGAAGAAATTAATGAAGATAGGAATCAAATAGCTTCAGAAATGATTCCGGATGGATTTATGAGACTTCAGTATCAAACTGACGCGGTAGTGCAGGCAAAAAAAATACTTAATGCATACAATGGTGTATTTATAGCTGATGTTGTAGGACTCGGCAAAACATATATTTGTGCTATGCTTGCTCAGAACCTAAAGGGACGGAAACTTGTAATCTGTCCGCCTGTTCTCAAAGATTATTGGAAAAGAACATTAG
The DNA here is from genome assembly GCA_927435965.1 of uncultured Clostridia bacterium. Classification (GTDB taxonomy): domain Bacteria; phylum Bacillota; class Clostridia; order Tissierellales; family Dethiosulfatibacteraceae; genus 38-11. Next base: position 3,395 of record CAKMKB010000267.1, on the reverse strand, counting down.
ATCAGTTTGACGTGCCAGCAACAGTTGAATCGTTGGGAAAACTCGATCATATTTTGGACAACAGCGATTTAATGAAAAATGTAAAGTATGTTTTTGTTGATGAAGCTCATAGATTTAGAAATGAAAGTACTGACAGCTTTCAAAAGCTTCATCAAATATGCTATAACAAAAAAGTCATTCTAATAAGTGCAACCCCTCAAAACAATTACTCCAATGATATAGCCAATCAGATTTACTTATTCCAAGACAAGAATAATAGCACGATTATACCTAACAATAAAAATATCGAACTTTTTTTTAGCAAATTAGATCGGAGCTTGAATAAGAATAAAAAGGGAAGTAAAGAGTACTCTGACGTGTTAAAATCAAACTCGAAAATCATACGAGATCAAGTATTAAGAAGCATTATGATAAGAAGAACAAGGAAGGAAATCACAGATTATTACAAAGAAGATCTCGAAAGACAGAATTTGAAATTCCCACAACTTGGAAACCCAGAGCAAATCATTTACACATACAATGATGAAATAGAAGAAGTATTCAACAATACAATTCAAAGCATTAAGGACTTAACCTATGCAAGATATAAGCCCTTAACTTATCTTTCGGTAGTTCCGAAGGAGATTGCTTCGCTCTTGATTTCTCAAAAAAATATGTCCGGATTCATGAAATCCATTTTGGTAAAAAGGTTGGAAAGTAGTTTTGAAGCATTTCGCAAGACATTAGACAGATTTATATTTTCTTACGAAAAATTCCTAAAAATGTGTGAGGACGGGAATGTTTATATAAGCAAAAAGGTAAATGTTTATGATTTGCTGGACAGTGGGGATGATGATAAATTGATGGCGCTTGTGGATGAAGATAGTGTTCAACATTATCCTATAGAAATCTTTAATGGAAGTTTTATTCCAGCAATTAAACACGACTTAGGTCAGTTAAGAAACTTAAAAAGACAGTGGGAAAAGGTTGAATCAGATCCTAAGAGAGATCAGTTTCTTAAGGAGTTAAAACAGAATATCAAGCTAGTGGATAAGAAAACAATAATCTTTACGGAATCAACTGAGACAGCTATCTATATCGGTAATTTCTTATCAAAAGAGTATACGAACGAGGTATGTGTTTTTAGTGGCCAAAGCTCACAAGCTCAAAGAAGGATAGTTGAGGCCAATTTTAATCCTAGCCATCCATACGACAAGAAAGATGACATTAAGTTTTTGGTGACAACTGATGTTTTAGCAGAGGGTATTAATCTTCACAGAAGCAACGTTATAATTAATTATGATTTACCATGGAACCCAACGAAAATCATGCAAAGGGTCGGTCGAATCAATAGGGTTGGAACAGAGCATGATGCGATTCATGTGTTTAATTTCTTCCCAACAGCCCAAGCAAATATGCATTTAACACTAAAGGACAACATCACATTAAAAATACAAGCATTCCATGACACGCTTGGAGAAGATTTTAAATATCTATCAGAGGATGAAGAAGTATCATCTCACAATTTATATGAAATACTTACCAGCAAAGAGACGCTGGAATCTGAAAATGGAGATGAGGAATCTGAACTGAAGTATTTGAAGATTATTCGAGATATTAGAGATAACCATGAAATGTTATATGATGAAATTAAAATGTTACCTTATAAGGCCAAATGTGCCAAAACCAATAGCCAGGAAGAAGAAAATCAGACAATTACTTTTTTAAGGAAAGGGGCATTGAAGAAGTTTTTTATTACTTCAAATGAAAAATCAAAAGAGCTATTTTTCTTAGATGCCATCAAGTATTTGGAATCATTACCTACAGAAGAATCGCAAAAAATACAAAAGGAGTATTATCTTCATTTAATGCTTAATAAAAATCAGTTTGATAAAGCTGTAAATGAGGAACATGAAATAGTGACTGAGAGGATTGCAAAAAGAGGAAACGACGCACAAGTCATTAAGATTATAAAAGCGATTTCAGCATGTAAAAAATTTACGGATGATGAAGATGATCAACTTCAAAGGATGAAGCAACTTTGGGAAAATGGAACTATACCTGCAAGTATTACCAAGGATGTCATAAAAGCAACGAAAGATATGAATGATCCAGTTAAGATATTCTTTGACATACTTGATAAACTACCTGCAAAATACTTGGAAGAAAGAAAAGAAACAAAAAAAGCAAGCAAATCCAAAGACTCGATGGTGGTTTTATCTTCATTCTTAAAAAAGGAGGAGCATCCTAGATGAACATAGTCAAAAGAAGCATTTTAAAGGAAACCTTTGAAAAGACTTTTGATATTGAGCAATTTCGAAGGTTTACCAAACAATTCTTCAATGAACCGGAAATGATGCAAAATATCAGAAAGACAACTATATGGAGAGAGTATACCAATTATATTGTATCATATCATACTATTGCCAAATACGTTGATGTCAATCAAAGAAAAATGATTGTCTTGGCGGTTGAACTAAAAAAGAATTCCAGTATTGATCGAGCAAGAAGCATGCAGAGAAATTTTGTATCCAAGGTACTTGATGAAAACAATTTGGACTCGGCAATTGTTGCATTTTACACAAAAGATCAATCAAGCTGGAGATTATCTTTCGTAAAATTGGACTACTCATTTACAGAAAAAGGAATTAATCTTGAGCTTACACCGGCTAAAAGATATTCATATCTATTGGGGGAAAACGAGCCAAATCACACAGCGCAAGCACAGCTATTACCGATATTTGAGAATGACAAAACCAATCCAACTATTGTTGAAATAGAGAATGCATTTAGTGTTGAAAAAGTCACAAAAGAATTTTTTGCTAAATACAAGGACAAATACTTAGATTTAAAAGAGCATCTTCAGAAGAATGATGGATTTATAAAAGAAACCAAGAAATTGGGCTTTGAAGTTGAAAAATTCGCTGAGCAATTTGCAAAAAAAACCATGGGACAACTTGCTTTTCTATACTTCCTGCAAAAAAAAGGTTGGCTTGGAGTGAGGTTAACACCTCAAGATCGAAAGCTGACAGAGTCCGAATATTTGGAATTACTTGAAAAACCTAAGGGTGGAAAAGGAATTCTGCTGGGTGGAGTTCCAGGCGTAACTCCTGCTAACGTTACCACCACTACCTGATGTCCAGTTAAAGTGAAAGCATGGACACCCGCTGGGGTAATAGCTACCCGACTTTCATTGTTTTTGATCTCTTTTGGTATTCCAATCAGCATAACAGTACCTCCATTACTGCTGCTTGGAGCAGGACTCGCTACAATATTTTCATTTTTGTTACTTCGAGGCAAGGCTAGGGGGGAATCCCTACGCAGAGAATTTTTATATTACACGGGTGCAACAACGTTTGTTACAATTGGAGCAGTGGCTGTTGGGGTTGTGCAAGGCTATTTTTCAATTCTCGGCG
>CAKMKB010000266.1:0-21566 GCA_927435965.1 uncultured Clostridia bacterium | reverse complement strand
AAAAAACTTGTTCTGTTGTTTAGGTCTTGTTGATGTTGATGCCACGCCTCTATAGGATCATCCATATCAACCCGCACTGATTTTAGGATTGCATGCCAAAGCGATTCCATGGCCTCTTCATTCTCTGCATAAGGAAACACTTTTTTTGCCCAAGATAAGGTAGGTATTGAAGCCACACACCAGACGTTCAAATTGCTCATCATCCTTGAACGCCAGAATTTCAAGGCTTTATTCATAGATTTATTCTGTCGACTGATACGCTTTGGATTCACATCTTTCATTAGTTCCGGATCTGATGCTGATATCGTCATGAATGCGGCATTCGTTTTTGAGTAATCTGTAAAAAACGTCGTTATCCATTCGGGTACCTCATCAAAAATCTCGTCAGATGCCATATCATATCGTATTTTGCTAGATTTTTCGTCCAACCATCTGACTACCACCTCACGAGCACCGGCTTCATAAGCCTTAACTGTCAAAATCCTTGTAAATTCAGCAGTCTCAATTGGTGAACTAATCACAAGAGTTTGGTTTTTTTGTATGTTTATGCCTACTTTTATCAGCAATTCTGCGTACTTCTCAATTCTATGCATTTGAACCTCCTCAGTTAATTATTTGATTCATACTACACACTATTTTAAACTAACACTGAAATAATTTTTCTCTTCAAAGTGCTTGAAGCTGAATAAATGTTTCTGTAAGTTGTAACACTAGCCTGTTGAGACATTTTCCTCTGGTCCGTTCCACACCACACGGCAAAGTGTTCACAATTGTTCTTGGTCAGATGGTAGCCGTCAAAATCACTTCCAACAAGATCCTTGGCTCTTTCGATAATCTCATCTCTCGTAAATTTTACATCAATAACATCATCTATCTCTATGTCACCACCAGCTTTTAAGAATTCAGATAGTGGGACCTGACTTATAACTCCTTGATTCAGCTTTAATATACTAGGACTATAAAAATGAATGATTTCGTTATTGTCTATCATAATACCGTAATGTCTGTATAACACAAATCTGGCTATCAATTTATCCAACCAGGTGCTTTCTTCATTTAACCTGTTACTTATATCTTGAAACCATGAAGGTTTTCGTTCCACATACACTATACGACCTGTCATATTTGAATCCCTCTGTCCATTTAAATTTGCTTGAGTTCTTAACCGTTTTGTACAAGCTTTTGTATTATATCCCTTTGATCAACAAAAGAAAAGAGTTTTACATATTTTTAATCCACTATATAGTCAGTTGAGGTTATGCGTCTATAAAAATTAAGCTTGGACATTTGATAATATGGAATTAGATAAAGAAATCCCAATCCAAATGTTATTATTGATAGGAAAAACCAACCTATAAATGATAAAAAGAAAGTAAAGAAATCCATCTTATGTCCATACATTATTTTTGACGAGGTATTTATTGCCTCCATAAAAGTTATATCAGGATTTTCAGCCATAAGATAGTAACCCATAGAGTAGCGAATTGCTGCAATAATACCAGGCACAACTAGAAGAAAAGTCCATAAAATCATAAAAATACCGGATACCAAGTGAAATAGGAATGTCCTCTTGAAATCACTAAAGCCTTCAAAAATGACACTCACATTCACATTCTCTGATTTCCCAATCTTCATATAAAAATAAGCCGCTCCCAAGGAAAGTGGGCCTGAAAGAATTAGGCTCAAAAGATTGCCAAAATGTAAAGAATTTAAATAAATTCCTGATCTGACTGATTCGCTTGTGTTCTGCTGTGTGAATGCATCTGTTAGAATCCAGATAATTATGCTAACCGCAATAGCTTTACCCCAGTTGCCTTCGAGCATTTTTTTTGCATCTTCTTTAATATTGTTCATATTATATGAGTCCATTTAATCCTCCGTTATTTTGATTTTTTCTTTGTTTAATCGTTGGCTTATCATTTCATCCAAAATTTCATTGGAATATCTGACAACCAGATCACATTTAGTTATATCATCTCGATACATTTCTTTGAGAGTGGTGCAATTTTCTGTTGATAGTTTTTCGACAAATCTATTAAAGAACTCCGAAGCCATTTCTTTGGATTCTGTACTTTCATGTGCCTTATCTTTAACAAACATTACACCAAGCACCGCCAGAGCTCCTGTTAGGGCTCCACATACACTGCCAACACCCATTCCTCCTCCAAAAGCTGCCATAGCTCTTAAAGTGTCTTTGTTTAGTTTTAAACTATACACTTCATTTGCAGCATTGATGGTTGCCTCGGCACAATTCAAATTGTGAACTTGACTATAATAAGTCACCGCTTTTTCTGCAAGATTATTCATCGCATTCCCCTTTATCTATAATAGAATATGAATATTAAAATCATCATAATAGAAACTTAAAACTTCATTAAAAATATTATCTCATTTATTATATCAGCAGATGCTTGCAGACTCAATAGCCACAATATTGGGTTTAATCAATACAACTAAAAACCAGTTTTGTCCGATGACTAACAGTGCTAAGACTCCCACTTCTATAAGTGAGAGATAAGCACTGTAGAGTCCCTGGATAACGGTCTCTAAGGTTCAGGTGGTGTTTCATACACCATCTGAACCCAAGAACCCTGTTGATATATAAAAAAGCCGATATCATTAAGATATCAGCTTCATTTAACGCATAATCATTTTTTATTACTCTAGTCAATTTAATTCTTATGCTTGATGTTGCGGTTTCTCTACGTCTTGGCCTTTTGTCAAAATTATGATTAGTTTAACAATGCCCCAAGCTATCAATGCATATACTATCATAGCTATGATAGTGCCCGGTTCAAGAACAGCGCTGGTTTCTATACCATCTGTTGTCGCAGTTCTGAATATGGCTTCAAATGGCACTAAAAATATATTTGTGACTGAATATATCAAAGACACAAAACCACTTTCCGGGTTCGCTCCTAAAAGCCTGAATACGAGACGAAAAGCTAGCAACGACTCTAATACGCCTAAAATATAATAAACCATTCTTCCTGACGTAAAAGCTTTTTTTTCAGGTGAATCAACAATTCTATCGTTCATAATTATTCCTCCTGGAATTTCTATCATTTTTGTGGAAACATGTAAATTTATTTCTTAAGTAGGATTAGTGCGCCTGCTACAATTGCAAGCACGGCCATCAGAACATCTCCAGATGGAATTTCAATGCTTGTTACTTGTAAAAGTCCTGTCAAAACTAACCATACACCTAGAACCAACATTCCTAGATTTTTGGTAACCTTCATATCTATCATTTCCTCCATTCAGAATATAGATTTCACAAAAGGCAAACCAACATAAAATCGACCATGTCTGGTCGATTTCTTAAGTCAATATGTGGGGTAATGTATAATACCAGACGTATTAATCAACCCTTTGTTTATATTCTACATAATTATAGCACATTATAATAATATTTGCAATTTTTATTATATATTTTTATAGTCATATATATTAATATATTATTTTATATATAATCTATCAATCAATATCTTTACGTCTTAAATAATCCGAAATAAACTTGGCATCTTCAATTTCCAAGTCTCGTTCGCCTGCCATAGATTCAAGATGATGCACGAATTCATGCTTTAGAGTATGCATCAGCTTTTGCTTTATTTCTTCTCTGCCCAAACTCCCAAAAACGCGCATAAATGATCCATAGTAAATAGTAATATAGCGTCCCAACATACCTCCGACATGATATTCTCCTAGAATATATAGATCATTAGACCTACCAATAGGATTCTCTTTTGATTCGGGTAGCAAAACAATACCACCGTTAAGTCCTTTATAGATTTCTTTGGGTAGGCTTTCAGCTATTTCATTTAACATTGTCTCCATTTCATCTAATGTAATCATTCAGTCATCCTCCTGTCAGATATGAATTCGTTATTATGAGATTTCAAAACAAGTTTGTTGTAAATTTCGTACCATCTTTGAACTCCATTTTCCAACTTATAGTAATGTAATATGTAAAATATTTCCAATACTATAAGCATTAGAACGATAATTGTTAGTCCTGCATTAAAAGTCATCATTAGAGCGTTAAAAAGACCAGCTAATATTATGGCAATGCCTATGGTGATAATCAGATGTATCAGTCTTTCGTGTTGAATAAATTCTATCTGGGTCTTATGATACTCAATCAATGCGTTCCAGTCTTCAAGGTCTTCTGAACCTAGAAAATTTATCATTGATTCCTCATGATTTTGCATATATTTAAACATTCATCTTCCCTCTTTCAAAAACCAATTTACACTTTTCACATAAAGTATATTACATCATTGGCTAATATGCCAGTCTTAACATAAGACAGCAAAAAACCCCCTATTGCAGGAGGTTTTCAGTTTATATAAGTTTATCTATTAGCTTAAGTCTTTCTTCTTGTTTAAGAAAACATATCCTGCATAAGCTGCCATTGCACCAATACCATAAAAAACTATTGGTGATGAAGCATTTGTGTCCGGTATGGGCACTGTGATCTCCATTTCCGTCTCTACAGGGACTGCAGGTACTACAGGGACAACTACGACTGCAACAACTGTTGTAGACACAGCATCCATGACATCTGGTGCTTGATCGTCAGATGCATAAGCAGTATTGTTCAACAATCCAGGCGCTAGGGTTAGATAGCTTCCGGTGAATATGCTTCTGTCGCCTACGGCTAAAGTATTGATTGTTTCGTTAAGTCCTATCATTGCATCTGAAACTGAGATATCGCTTAATGTTGTATTTCCTGTATTTGTCACAATGATTCTGTAGTTGACGGTGTCACCAACTGTCACCTCAGAAGCATCTGCTGTTTTGACAATAGACATGCTGTATACAGGCACTATAGGTACTTCTGTATCTGCGACTACAGTAGTACTGACTGAATCAGCAACGTAAGATGCTTGATCGTCAGATGCGCTTGCCGTATTGGTTAAAACGCCAGGTGATAAAGCCACGTAACTTCCAGTGAATATGCTGCTTTCACCGACAGCTAATCTGGTAATTGTTTCATCTAATCCAATCAATTCATCTGTAACAGAAATGTCGTTCAATGACGCAGCTCCTGTATTGGTCACAGCGATTGTATAATTGACAGTATCACCAACCTCTACCTCAGTGGCATCTGCCGTTTTGACAATAGACATCCTGTAAGTAAGTGTAGTAGGTTCAGCTGTTTCTGCAACAACATTAATATCAACTGAATCAACAACATATGGTGCTTGATCATCAGTTACATCTGCGGTATTTGTCAAAACTCCGATTGATAAGGTAGTATAGCTATCAATGAATATACTGCTTTCACCTACACCTAAAGAAACGATTAATTCATCTAAACCAAGGATATCATCAGTTACAGTAATGTCACTCAATGTAGCATTACCTGTATTAGTGACAGTGATTGTATAATTAACATTGTCACCAACCTCCACCTCGACAGCATCTGCTGTTTTGACAATAGACATTCTGTAAATACTACCAAATATGTCGTTGCTATCCAACGTTACAGCTCCAGTCAATGCCATAACCTTTCCTTCAACTTCAGCACCGGTTGTCAGTGTAATCGATTCCTGAGCCATAATATTTCCGACAAATATTGAACCAATTCCTAAGGTTGCAGAGCTTCCTACCTGCCAAAACACGTTAGATGCGCTAGCCCCGTTTATCAGTTGAATTTCACTAGAAGTTGTAAGCGTGGAACCAGCTTGGAATATAAAAACAGCATCTGAATCCCATTGCCCATCTAGTATAAGTGGAAGTGCCCCAGTCACTTCAATGCTAGTAGCTGAAGTATAGACGCCTGGTGTTAATGTTGTTCCACCAAGATTTTCTGTAATGATCCCTGTTGTTGCTCTTCCTTCTGCCTCAGTATATGCAGCTTGTAAGGCTGCTATAGCGTCAATAGCAACAGCATCAGCCACATGTATTGTCCCACTTACAGTTTCTGTGCTAATTCCTGTTATTGATGTTCCAGGAGAAAGCCCAACATCTCCCTCAATCGTTGTGGTTCCTGTATTTGTGATTGTTGAACCTGCCAGTATAGCAAAGCTTTCTGCCAACCCAAAATCTATTGGATCACCCTCGGCTGCCATTGTTGTAACAGGTGTTATCATCATGATTCCCAACACAAATGTCATTAAAATAATCCTTACTCTTTTAAACATTGTTTTTTTCATTTATTCTCAATTCCTTCCATTTTTTCAAATATCTTTGTTTCTATACAAATTACCATACTTAACTAAACTCTCTTTCTTCCTGTTATTAAAGAGAAAACAAACAAAATCAGAAATACAAAAAATAAAACCTTTGCTATGCTGGAAGCTGCTCCGGCAATTCCTCCAAATCCTAAAAGTGCTGCGATCAAAGCAACAACCAGAAATATGACTGTGTATCTTAGCATTTAAATCCCTCCTCTTTTATCTAATCGACTTGTTTAATGTCAATCTTTTTTTCTATCTTTTCTTTCAATAGAAAAGCTTCTGTGATTTTTTTTAAATCTTCTTCTTTAAATTCTTCAAAATAATCAAATAAAACCAGATATTTTTCATATTCAGCAAAAGAGAACAATACAGTGTCTAGCTGATTGTTTTTTAAGACGAATACTTTTCCAAATTTTTTTGCCTTATCTCTGCATTCCCGGTAATTTTTTATCATGTCAGAAGTCGAAACAATTGATTTTGCTAGAATTTTCATATGGTTGGCTCCTCAATTATTAGCTAAATAAACACCCAATCCGTTATGTATATACTATACTAATTAATATTATTTGTCAAATTATTATTGTAATCATATATATTATGTTTATTATCATTATTATTTAGTTTATCCACATAAAAAAAAAGAGCCCATTAATGAACTCTTTTAATCTAGCTCTATTTCATTCCTTCTTTTAAGGAAGTTGTTATTCTTTCAATCTCTTCCTTTTCAAAATTCTCTAGGTATTCGATTACAGCCGAGAGATTTTCATACTCATCGATAGAGAGTAATACCGCATCCGGCCGATTGTTTTTTAAGATAAATATTTTCCCTAGTTCCTCAGCCTTATTTCTGCAATCCTTGTAATTTTTTATCATGTCCGAATTTGATACAATCATTTTCGTTGATATTTTCATGTTCATTCTCCTTAGTTAATCATTACGTAAAACATATTATAGTGTTTTTCATTATTTGTCAATATAAAATATGAACATAATCTCTGATAAAAAATAAGATTATTTCATTTTCGACTAATATTTCTTATAAAAAACCATAGATTAAGGGCAAGAATTTTCTTGCCCCTCTTGTTTATTCTTTTTAATCGATGGTGCTGATAATCTATCATTATTTTCCTGCTTTTGGTAAAACCTCATCAATATCCTTATTGTCTATTGATTCAAGATCATCCAGACGCTCAATAAATTGCGATATTCTTTCATATTCTGCTATTGAATACAGAACAGCATCTGGTTTATTGTTCTTCAAAATGAATATTTTACCAAAAGTCCCTGCCTTTGCTCTGCATGATTTATAACTCTTAATCATATCAGAGTTTGAAACAATTGCTTTTGCGGTTAATTTCACTAGATTCACCAGTTCCTCTCTTGTGTTCAAATACATCATACTCTTATAATTATTTAATGTCAAATTTATATGATTTTATTTATATTTATTATTGTTATTATTATCTTAAAATCAAAAAACAAGTGCCCAGACTAACTGAGCACTTTTTCTATTATTTAGATTTTTTTTCAGATTTAACTGGTGTTGCTGGAGAGGGACTGTTTTTTTCTGCTTTCTTTTTCTTCTTTTCTTTTTTCTTTGGACTCTTATCTCCCATAAGTTACGCCTCCTCTAAAAGAATATTTAATTATTGAAATCATTGTATCAACTATTGTTTAAAATATCAATCAATTTTTTCTTCTTTTTTTATGCCAGTTTATCATAAACAAAACTCCAATCACTATAGCGGGAAAAGCTATGGTCATGCTCCATGATAAAGCTATGTACCATGGAATCTCAGCTTGTGTTAAAGTCATACCCATATAAAGCAAACCTGCACTAACAAAAGCTATACCACCTACAATTTCATATTTCCATGAGATGATCAATACTACTATCAGCACAAAGACAGGTATATTATGTATTAACATTCCAATTAGAATCTGGCTCAAACTCAAGCTTGGCGATATGACATCAAGAGAAAACAAAGATAAGAAGACAATAAATAATATTGATGCGACTCTAGGAGCCCAATATACGAAAGTGCTCACTTTTCTTTCCATTAATCTCCCCTTCTTCAGTTTCGATTTCTTAACTTGTTAGCATACATCAGCTCGTCAGCCTTGGTCATCAGTGTTTCGATTGATTCTTCATTGCTCTCTGATATTGCAAAACCAATTGAAAGTCCCACTTCTAAATGCTTTTGTACGCAACTATGGTTATAAATTCTGATTTCTTCCCTTATTCTAGCTTTAATGTCATTTGTAAGCTTGAAATCCGAATTTTTCAATATTGCCACAAATTCATCGCCGCCGATTCTAGCGACTGTATCTGTTTCTCTAAAACTTCTTGTTAGTATGTCCGCAACTGCAATAATCAATTTGTCGCCTTCGGAATGTCCAAAATTATCATTTGTGTATTTCAATCGATCTACATCGAACATGAAAACCGTGAAATAGTCCTCACGTGATTGTTTTTTAATAAAATCATTGATATAGGTCCGATTGTGCAGTCCTGTAAGGGCATCATGGTAGCTCAAGTACTGCAGTTTTTGTTCTGATTTGGTAAGTTTCTCAAATTGATCTATATTTGATAATGCCAGTCCGCTTATTCTAGCGATCTCAATAGCAAAATTCAGGTATTTATCTGTGTACTCAGGAAACAAAAAACTCCCAACATCAATTGCTCCGTAGAGTTTCTCATTCCATTGAATCTTGATACAAAATTTATCCTGTTCCTTAAGAACCGTAAATAGTTTTTCTTTGTCCTCAAAAAAGTTGAGAATAAACTCTGGATAATCTGAAATACTCTCATCTTTGGTCCAATATTTGAAATCACGAGCGCCAAACAATATGGTAAATATCTCCTTAATCTTTTCAATGGTTTCTCTCTTATTGGTATATGCTGCTATCTTTCCCATCATATCTAAGATGGCGGAATACTCTGCACATTGAGCCTGTACTGCTAAAAGTGATTGTTTACTCTCTTGATTCAGATTCTTCAATCGCCATTCGTGGACCAGGCTTCTGATTATTATTTTAATGTTATCCATATCCATTGGTATGATGACAAAAGGCAAGTCTAAATATTCCGATAACTCAATCATATCTTTTTCATGATGCGGATCAATACCAGTATTAAAATAAATCAACTCTTTACAAAAGTCATGATAGAAAATCTTAGCAGTCTGCTGGTCGAATCCTGCTTCGGCAATACGGGCCCGCCAACTATTAAGCCATCCAGATCCAATAATATAACCACCGTTTCTGATGATATAATCAATCATTTGTTCATTTAGCAGATGACTGAAGCAATAATTGGATGAACGTGCTTCTAATGATGATTCGATAGGAATCAGCTTTAGAACATCACAATATCTACTGCAAAGGACTAGTCCATTTTCTTTTTGTATGTTGAATTCTTCTATTAGCTTGTCGTTTTCTCAACATTTTTTTTGTTTTCGCACATGGATGGAAAGGATTGGACAATCACATCCTCTAGTTTTTCCCGCTCAATAATACTTGAAATTTCAGGAAAATAGTTTTCACAAACAAAAATATTAAGTTTCTTCATCTATTGGCTCCTCATCAAGGGATACGTTCCAAATTTTCTGACTGCCTCTGACAGTTCAAGTAGAGTATCCTCAGACACCTGCCAAGGTATCTCGCCATGATTGTCTGATATGATCAATCCCCCTCCATCGCCAGCCTTTGATATAAGGTTCTGTATTGTATCATTTGTTTTCTTATAATCCCAATTCACCATGTCTATACCATTTAGATTACCCAGCAAACAAATCTTATTCCTCGTCGCTTCTTTGATAACTGCAAGATCATCACTTTCACTAAACCCCAGAACCGCTGTCCCGGTTGCTATTAAGTCATCTATCACAGGTATGGTGATGCCTGAAGCTAGGTGTGTCGCAGTCGGACCTTTTACTCTGGCAATAGTGCGTCTATCTGTCAAGTATCCTGTAGTTAAATATGTATCTCTTTCAATCATATTCGGTGATGCCAATGGATTGAAATAGCATATTGCTGTTGCCCCTGCCTCCAATTGAGCGTTTGCCCACTCAACGCAAAAAGCCTCGTTGACTTCCATCAGCTTTTTGAACTCATCTTTCCTAAAATAGATCATTTCCAGATATTTCTCGAAGCCCATTTGCATTACTGGTAACGAAAAAGGTGACATGACAACTCCAATAATTGGCGTCTCATTTCTAACCTCTTTTTTCAGAAGCTCTGTTGCAGTTAACACTTTTTTCAGACAATCGGTTTCATATACCAAAGGAGCTTTAATTCTTGAAATTTGTTCGAAATTTCTTATAAATGGCTCCCCTGAATTTGGAGGGCCATCGTCAACAAAAACAACCTCTCCTCCAAAGGCTTCTATTTCAATAGGTGCATAAAAAAATGTGTAGATGCAATCATTCTGATATTTTTCCTTCATCTTTAGCTGAGCCTTCACCACATTTTCAGGTTTTGAGAAATACTTCTTTATCGGTATCTGAAGCTCTTTCGCCCCATGTAGTGAAAGCAACAAAAACAAGGGAACCCTATCAGCTTCCTTATGACTGATTGCAGCCATAGTCCTTTCAAAAGAATTCATTTCATTCACCGACCTTTCTAAACTTATTTTCTATGATGTGAATTATGCTCGATGCATTTTTACCATCAATATCTGCTCCAACTCTTTCCCATAAAGTAGCATCTAATCTGAAAGGAGCTCCACCGACAATTATTTGAGTTGTTAAGCCGTTTTCTACAAGCTTTGCTTTTACTTCTTTTACTTTTAGAGCAGATGGCAACATAAGTGTTGAGATCAACAAGAGCTCAATCTTGTTTTCCATAGTTTTCTCGACTACTTCCTGTACACTAAGTCCTTGGCCGAAGTCGATGATTTCAAATCCGCCAGCCCTAAGTATTGAGTATACGATTCTCTTGCCCAAGGCGTGATGGTCCTGCAACACCCCAATAGCCATCTTAGGAATGTCTTTTCGCTTGATCTGCATAATTGGCAAGTATTTTTCAATTAGCTCCTCACAAATAACACCGGCCATATAGACCTGTGATAGCGAAATCGTTCCTGCTTCCCATCCATTTCCGATTGTCTCCAATGCATGAATGGCCATATGCTCTAATTGTTGAAAGCTCTTATCTTCATCATAACACCTCTCAAATAATTCAGCTGCTTTTACCCTGTTTATTTGAAGTAGTGCAGTTTCAAATTCTTCTATTAACAACTCCATGTTGTTCATTGATGTCATCCTCCTCAAAAATTATCATTTAACTTTCAGTACCTTATCCAAAAATATCTTCGCCATCAGTGGGTCAAACTGAGTGCCTAGATTCCGTTTAATTTCCATTACAGCATCCTGTTTGCTCATGGCTTTTCTGTACGGTCTGTCTTCTGTCATGGCATCATAGGCATCTACAACAGCTAGGATACGAGAAATCAAAGGGATTTTTTCTCCGGCTAATTTTTGAGGATAGCCTTCACCATCCCATCTTTCATGGTGGGTTAGGATATATTCCGCTATAGAGACAAGCTCTGGAGATGACATGGCAATCCTATACCCGATCTCCGGATGTTTTTTCATCTCGATCCACTCCTCTTGGCTCAGTTTGCCCGGTTTGTTCAGAATCTGATCGCTGATGCCTATTTTGCCGATATCATGTAATGTAGCCAATAACTCAAGATTGTTCATCTCATTTTCAGACAAACCAATCATTCTACCCAATTGTTTTGACATGATTGCCATTCGCTCAGCATGCTCCTCGGTTTCATGACTTTTTTCAAGCATGGTAGCCTTGATTGACGATATTATTGTACTGTGTGAGCTTTTCTTCGCTAGCAACTTGTGCTGTATCATATAATCCTCAGCTTTTCTCATCACCTGAATCAAATCTTCCGATTCATTTTCTTTAGTGTCATAACCCAAAGACAAACTGATGTGTAGAATATCATTGGAAGCTTTTTTGTTGTAGATTTCACAAGCAACATAAATGTCATTTAGAATCCCCAAACAGGTTTCTCTGTCTGTATTAGGCAACAGGATGCTGAACTCATCACCACCGGTTCTCGCAAGAGTATCTTCAGGTCGACAGCATCCCTGAATAATTTTGGCTGTTTCAATGATGAGCTTATCCCCTTCCATCCTACCCAAAACATCGTTTACAAACTTCAAACCGTTTATATCTCCGATTACTGTAGACATTGGCAGATTGCTTTTTGTATCTAGCCTTGTCATTTCCAGTTCGAAATGTCTTCTGTTGAACACACCAGTTAGATGATCATGAAAACTGAGGTAAAAAAGGCGATCCTCCGTTTTTTTTCTTTCTGTGATATCCAAGAAGGTCACTAGACTAGCCCAGCTTTGTCCTTCATTGTATTTAACAGGAGTGCCAAACATCTCTAAAAGCATTTCTGACCCATCAGGTCGTTTGACGATTATATTATCCACATGTGATGCTATGCCTTTCATACCTTTGACAATAGGTAAGTCTTCTATTGGGTAGGGTTTCATGTCTTCTTTCTTGTTGGCTTTAAAAGCCTCTATAATACTTCTTTCGCTAGCTTTTTTAAGGATCTCACTACCTAAAAACTCATAAGCCTTATCGTTTGCTATCAATGGTTTACCATCAGCGGCATCAACCATAAAGACACCTACAGGAAGCAAGCTCAACAGGGTAGAAAGGAGTCTGTTATGATTGGTTAGGTCTTCAACACTTTTCTTCAGCTTTTCATTGAGTAGCTTTGCCTCTTCGAACTCATCGTACTTATCCATAACCTAACACCTCACTCTTCATCCCCAACTTCAACTTACTTCTTTTCTAAAATCTTTTCTATGAAAATCTTAACCAAATCCGAATCAAATTGACCGCCGGCATTTTTTAAGAGTTCCTTTATAGCATCCTCAGATGATAAAATATCAGGACTTCCGATGGTGCTTGTCATAGCGTCATAGCACTCCGCTATCGCTATAATTCTGGACTCCAAGCTGATTTCTTCACCTTTAAGACCCTCAGGATAACCATCCCCATCCCATCTCTCATGATGATGTAAAACTTCAACTGCCATTTTTGACATTTCATTTACAGTTCTTAGTAATCTGTATCCTATCTCTGTGTGACTCTTGATTTCATTTAACTCATCGCTCGTCAACTTATCAGTTTTAACCAATAGGTTTTCATCTATGGCTATCTTTCCGATATCGTGGAGTAGCCCCAGGGTTTTCAACTCATTGATTCTGAAGTCTGACAGCTGCATAGCTTCTCCCATCAATCGACACAGCTCTGATACATTGCGGGAATGTTGCTGCTCTTGTTGATTTCTTGCGAAAAATGCGCCCAGGATTGCAGTGATGGTTTTCCCTTTTATCTTAGTACTTTCGTAAAGCTTGTTGCTATACATGAAGTCTTCTGCTTTCTTGAATATGTCATGGATTTTATCTTCCTGGTTTCTTTTCGTTTCATATCCAAAAGATATTGATATTTCTACCAGACCTATCTTTACTTCACTTAATAAGTACTTAATTCGTTTGATGATTTTCTTCGCTTCAATGCTATCGGTTTTGGGCAGTAGAATTACAAACTCGTCTCCACCGATTCTTGAAATTATATCATCATCCCGACATCCTTGTTTAATAACTTCTGCAGCCTTTTTCAACATCTCATCGCCCATGGCATGGCCGAAGGAATCATTCACCAATTTCAAGCTGTTGATGTCTGCCATAACAATTGTCAAAGGTAGATTTCTCGGTGTATCCAACCTAATCAGCTCTTCTTCGTAGTATCTCCGGTTGTATAATCCTGTCAGATGATCATGAAAACTTAAATAATTAATTTCTTCTTGTCTTTGCTTTTTTTCAGTAAAATCCGAAAACACCAACACAGCCCCGGTAGAATTGCCATCGGCATCTTTTATGAGCGAAATATTGTAGTTAATGGGTTTTTCAGTATTGTCCAAAGAAATCAGGATTGTATCATCATCTGACTGAATTTTCTCTCCTATTCTTTGTGCAATACTTTCAAACTCTGGACATCTTTCTTTGGTGAAGCCATTAATTGCGTTAAATACCATTCCCAATGGTTTGCCTTGGGCTTCCATTTGATTCCACCCAGTCAGCTGTTCAGCAATTTTGTTCATAAGCTTCACACTGCCTTGACAATCAACCGAAATTACACCATCACCTACTGACATGAGTGTTGTTTCAAATTGCTCTTTTTCAATCGCTAATTGTTTTTCAACTTGCTTGCGTTTAGTTATATCCTGCATGACCACTCTAAATACTGACTGTCCATCTTCATCCTGAGCTAGATTTGCTGTGATTTGAACCCATATGATTTCAGAATCATGACGGAGCATCCGCATTTCCCATTCTTGTGGATCACCTGTCTCCAAGAGTTTTTTTCTACTAAGATAATATATATCTTGGTCATCATTGATAATATAGTGAAAGAATGGTTGCTTCACCATTTCTGTTCTTCTGATCCCAAGCATCGCACCAGCGGTTTGGTTGGCTTCAATAATGATACTGCTAACACTTAAAGTACAATACCCAACAGGAGCCAAGTCATAAATATCGTAATAACGAGCTCTTGCAGCATCCAGCTCCATTTGTTTGACACGCAACTCATCATTTTGCATTTCAAGTTCAATCTGATGCACCTGGAGTTCATGAAGAATTTTTTCTATCTCTTCAGAAAACATTATTCCAAGATTGCGTTGATTGCCGGGATGACCCTTTTCAATAATCCTTTCAGCCTGTTTTCTAAGCTCTTCACCTGAAATCTTAAGATTGTTCACTTCTTGAGACTTGTCATTTTTACTATTCATAAATGTCCTCCTCTGAATCTAGGTACCTTTATGCTTCGATAATGCGTTCTGTAGTTGCTATTGCGTATATTTTCTCCTTCTCATCAACCAATGCGGTAGCTATCATCCAAACATCAACGACTGAACCATCTTTTTTGATGCGCTGGGTTTTATAAGGCTCCAGAGTCTTCGATAGTGAAAGCGATTTAAGAACATCCGATTCTTTCTCCTTTATACTGTTTGGTATCCGTTGCTTCATATTCATTTTTAGCGCTTCACTTTCAAGCCAACCGTACATCCTTTCAGCAGCTGTATTCCAAGCTAGAATCTGACCTTTCAGATCCTGTACCGTTATTGCATCCCTTGAATCCTTGACAACCACAGCCAATAGTTGCTTTTCATTGGCTTTATACAGGGCTTCTCGCGCGGCAACCAATTGGTCTATATCAACAAAAATAATGACTGCCCCTTCGATAACATTCTCTAATGTCCGATAAGGATTGATGCGCAAAGTGTACCATTTCCCTTCCTTGGTTTGCACTTCCACTTCTTTTGATTTCAATGTGTCCAGCACCTCTTGGACATCCTTTGTCAGGCTGTCATAATTAACTAGATTGGTGACCACATGGCCTACAGATCTACCAATATCAGTTGCAATCAAGTTGATGATTTTAGTGGTAGCAGGTGTAAAACGCAATATATTCAAATTATAATCTACAAAAACGGTTGCAATATTGGTACCGGCAAGCAGATTATTCATGTCATTATTGACTTGAGATAAATCTATTAGTTTGGTCTGCAACTCCGAGTTAACAGTTGTCAGCTCTTCATTGACTGATTGGAGCTCCTCTTTTGAAGTTTCAAGCTCTTCATTGGTTGACTGTAGTTCCTCATTAATCGACTGCATTTCCTGATTGATGATCCCGAGAGATTCATTGGATTTTTCTAATTCTTCATTTGCTGATTGGAGATACTCTTCTTTTGCTCTCAGTTCCTCTTTCAATCCCTCAAGGTGAATATCATCTTCAATAACAGATTCAGAATTCTTTGAAGCCTGTTTTTGTAATGTCTGTTGAACTTCTTCCAGTATTACAAGATATAGAGGTTTATCTGAGAACTCTTCAGAATCAGTTTCAACTCTGCGTATTGACATGTTCACCATGACGAATTCTCCGTCTGTTTTTACCTGGAGTCCTTGATATTGGATTGTTTCATTAGTCCTAACAGCTTTGTGGAGTGCTGTGGTCAGGGTATGCTTCAAACCTGTTCGTGCCATCTTTAGAATATTCCGATCAAACTCACCGGATGGCAGTTCGAGGTATCTTCCAGTACGTCCGTGAAGATAAAGGATCTCGCCATGTTCAGTGATTAGTGCACTTGACAGATTTGTCTGCTGTAAAAGTGTCTTTTCAGTCAAATGACGCAACATATTTTTAGTGTCAGGCAGTCTCTTAGCAGCTATACTGATTTGCTCTTGTTTTGTTTCTTTGTCGGACAGAAGAAGTCTATTGAGATTATTCTTCTTTAGACCGCTTAAGTCAACTTTGCTTTGATAAAACTTTGCTTTTCTATCAATTGAATCGAATAGGTTATTGAGTTCACCAACGGTCTCTGAGTTTCCTAGAAAAAGATATCCACCTGGTTTCAAAGCATAATGAAAAAGCGAGATTAATTTTTTTTGGATATTGACATCTAAATAGATCATCAGATTTCGGCAACTAATGAGGTCCAGTTTTGAAAACGGAGGGTCTTTTATTGCGTTTTGCTCTGAAAAAACCATCATGTCGCGTATATTTTTATGGATACGATAAGAATTTTCCTTGTTTTCAGCAGTAAAAAAATAGGCTAGCCGTTCCGGTGAGATATCTGCAGCTATACCAACAGAATAAACGCCTTTTCTTGCTACATCAATGGCTTTGCTGTCAATATCCGTTGCGAAGACCTGAATTTGATGGTTTTTCTTCAACAGATTTTGCTTTTCCTTGATTAGCATAGCGATTGAATATGCTTCCTCCCCCGTTGAACAACCAGGAATCCAAACTCTAATTGGTTCATCGGGTTCTCTTTTATCAAAAAGCTTTGGAATAATTTTCTTTTCAAGAGCTTCAAAAGCTTCATCATCTCTGAAAAAACTAGTCACACCTATCAGCATGTCCTGAAAGAGAGCTTTGACTTCATCGGGTGACTCTTGTGCAAAGTGTAAATAGTCCTCCATGGTATCAATTTTTTTAATCCCCATACGTCGTTGAATCCTACGATGGATGGTGCTATGTTTGTAATAAGAAAAATCATTGCCTGTATGGGTACGCAAAAGCACAAAGAATTTCTTCAATAAATTCTCTGAATCTGCAGTAGATGAGGCGACTGTTTTGGATAGTTTGCCAAAAGCATGATTGACATAAGCTATCAACTGATCTGGCATTTCACGTGGTGGCAGTTCATAGTCAACTAACCCGGTAGCTATGGCACTGCTGGGCATACCATCATGCTCTGCAGATGTAACACTTTGTACCATAACCATGCCTCCCTCTTTTTTGATAGCACGGATACCAACTGTTCCATCCGTTCCTGTTCCTGATAAAATAATCCCAATAGCTTGTTCATGCTGGTCTTCTGACAATGAACGGAAGAAAAAATCGATCGCCAACCGTCTCCCATGTCAGTCTGATGGCTCTAAAAGTTGAAGAGACCCATTAAGCAAAGCCATATCCTTTGCGGGAGGAATAATATAAACACAGTTAGGTTGTACCTTCATACCGTCTTCAACTTCAAAGACTTGCATGCTGGTGAATTTCCTGATTATGTCAGTTAATATGCTTTTATGGTCAGGTGCCAGATGCTGTACCAAGACAAAAGCCATATCAGGTTTCTTGGAATCGGGCATCCCTGAGAAGAATGCCTCAAATGCCGCTAACCCTCCTGCCGAAGCTCCAATTGCGACAATTGGAAAGTTCTTATTTTTACTGGTTGTCATCCTATACTCCTCCTCTATATTACACTCTATACATTATATAACGCTTTCTTCAAGATAACCATCATCCCCGCAATAAAAATATTTTTTCAATGACGCGATAATATAATGATTCAACTTTTTTAGCCATGATCTCTACCGTAAAGCCTTTTGAATAGTTTAAGGCATTTTGACTCATTTCCTTTCGTTGCTCAGCGTTCTCCAAAAGTTGAATGACCCTGTCTGACCATTCTGTGATATTGTTGTCAGTTTTAAAGCCATTGTAATTATCAATAACGACGTCATCTATGCCACTGGATTGAACTGCTACAACAGGGCATCCCCCAGTCATAGCCTCCAATATAACCATCCCCTGTGTTTCAGACATCGAGCTGTATACAAACAAATCAGATGCCAAATAATATTTGGGGATATCATTTTGCTCAACTTTTCCTATTAGTACAATGATGTCGCTTAGATTTTTTTCTTCAATAATTGTCTGCAGATTATCCCTCACAGGCCCATCACCAATCAAAAGTGTTCTAAATGGGATGTCAGTATGATCTCTTACCCGTTCAATAGCATCAATTAAGAAATATATGTTTTTTTCTTCACTTAGTCTTGATACACTGCAAAGCAATACCTCTCCGGCAGGTGCATATTGTTTTCTTATCGATTCTATTGAGCTTTCATCAGGAACTTTGTACTGGTCTGGGTCTATTCCGGTAGGTATCACCTTCTTCAATCGGCTAACACCTATGTTTTCCAAATACGACATAGCCGAAAGAGTAGGCGCGATGATGGCATCACACTTTTGCGAAAATCTTCTGATAATCTTGTGTGAAATAATGTTTTTAAACAAAAGCCTTGAAAAAAGAAAATTTGGTAAATAATGGGCATATAACTCCAACCTTGTATGGTAAGTAAGAATAACAGGAATGTGCTTACTGATACCAAGTTTCAATCCCTTCTTACCCATCCAGAAAGGATGATGCACATGAATGATATCGAAATCATGTTTTTCAAACTCTCTGTCTATATCACTCGAGAATGCGTTGACGATTGGAAAATCATAGCCGCCGGTCTTTTTATAAAATAGTGGCTTGCATCGGACAACGCCTGCCTCTTCTACCACTTGGTCTTCTGGATATTTGGGTGCAAAAATTACAATATTATGCCCTCTTTTTCTTAATGCTGATGCCAATCTATAAATAGAAATGGGAACACCAGCCACATAGGGCAAGTAATTATTTGTAAAAATAGCGATATTTAAGGGTTTTCTGATGATCTGGGATGCCGAATGCGCATTGGCATTTCTGTAGTAATCGACTTCCTTAGATGCTGGAATATAAATTGAAATAGCTATAAGTGCAAGTATTACGATAACAATAATAAAGTTAATCCAGTTGATGTAAAAAAACGAATGGATTATTATCCAAATATTCTCCAACAATCTTGTAGCAGTATATTTCGCAGGTAATTCCTCTTTCACCACTTCCCATGAGATACCATCAGAAGCAACATTTACAATCATATGATGAAAGTAACTGTTTGGCTGTTGGCTCAAGAGACCGCCACCTCCTCCTCCACTGATGAAATAGTTGACTCCGTCGCTTTGTCTCTCATCATAGATTGTAGGGCCGTTTGAAAAGACTGCTGTTATCTGGTGTGTTCCGAGTTGATCTATTAAGAATTCCTGAAAAGTAACATCCTCGATGTATTGTAATTCTGCATCAAATATAGAATCAGTCTCTAGCTGAAAGGGAACATCGTTCATAAACAAAAAAATGTTGGTTAGATTTTCAGCATAATCCAACTCATTCTCCAGCCATGCCATTTGCCATTTGAATGAAGATTTTCCGGTTGTATCCAGAAAAATGAAGTAGCTACCATTGTGTTCAAAGGAAAAATAAAAGGGTCCAAAATGATTATAGAATTTTTCATCTCCATTTCTAGAGACCTCATTTTCTCCTACTCCAAGTATAATTGGGACATTTAATTTTTCCAGACTTCTATTCAGTATTCTGTACTTATCTTCCGAGCCGTTTAAGACAGCATTTCCTGTAGATATTACAAAACTGATATCGGGATCTTTGTTGATTTTTTTGATGATTTTTCTCTCGAAAATATCAATGGAATTCCTGATATTACCCAAAACAGCAAAAGAAAAACTGTCATCGTTTTGATCTGAGATTATACTATTGATGCTTTCTATGTTTTTCGAATCAAAATCAGATTCATACAAAGCCAAATATCCTTTATATGAAATCAATAAAAGCAGTATAAAAATATCAATAATAAGGATTACTTTCAGTTTATTTCTTCGATTCATATCTCGCCCTTCCTGTGGTGGTATAGATAAATTATATCATTAAATGTCCAAACAATATATCGAAATTTTATTTATTTGTTTATAGTGTTGATTTCATTATTTTCATAAGGGACGACACATACTGATTTCATTCTGCGTAATTCCAATAATTTCAGATCGACAGGTGAGAAATGACGATTTGTGAATCCCTCTTTCGGCTTAGGGTGTGTATGAATAAAGCACTCGATTTTGGCTCTATTTTTTAACCATTCAAAGATTGATTCTATCACATAGAAATAGATAAAAGGAATGATCACGTTCGGCTGAATAGGCCCATTCCTTCCAAAACCAGAATAAGTGCGGCCGATGTAATATTTTTTTTCACCTTCAACTTCCATCGAATAAACAAAGGCTGCATATTCTTTTTTTTCACTTAACTTTCTGAATCTGTCAGCCCAATCAACCGTCAACTCGTTCCTATCGATTCTTAATTCCATTCTCAATATCCCATTTCTCTCAATAATCTAGCAAGTGAACTCAACCGTTCTCCTATAAGCTCGTCATCATTGCTCAAGGCCTGTTGGAACAGTTTGATATCCTCATCTATTTTTTCGTTATCCGTGCAAACGGAAACCGTCATAGCATCCCCTTGAAGACCTATGCGGTCAATCACAGGTTGATCAGTATCATAAAGTTTTTCGTAGCGATATGCTTCTCTAAAATGCAGCTTTGTTCTGCAAACTAAAATTGCAAGATCTAACACCCTATGAAGTGGCAATTCTTCAGATTGTCTGGACCATTTTTCTCCAGTGTGCCTCCATACTTTAGCGGAAATGTCTACTTTTCCTCTGTCATTCCATTGAGCTAATCCCAATGATAAACCTTTAGCATCTGTGTTATACGCATATCTACCATCAACGTTTTCATAGTTGTCGGATATGACAACAGGTTTGTGTTTAAGAGTTGTAGGTATTTTCATGATTATTTGCCTCCTTGTTTGAATCGCCTTGATTTTTGATTCATTATGTTTTAATTTACTAGTTTACTAATTTACTAACATTATAATACTGTTTTCTTTCTTAGTCAATCATCAACAGAGTTCTTGGTTGCGTTAATTTACTGTAGGAAAAAGAAGAATAGACTGATCCCTCTTGTTAAGATAGATTTACTGATTTTCATTTTAGCATATTTTAACGAGAAAGTGTGATGGTTTTTCCAACACCCTGCGTTTGTCATTGACAATGAGCCTCTGGGAGCATGACTCTTTGCAAAAAAGGCATGGTAAAAGAACATGCAATGCCTAAA
>CAKMKB010000265.1:0-6828 GCA_927435965.1 uncultured Clostridia bacterium | reverse complement strand
GCCTCCGTTTACACTCAGGTTGTGACCTGTTATGTAAGAAGAGTCATCTGAAGCTAGGAACAGAGCTGCTTTTGCTATATCTTCAGGCTCGCCTAATCTGCCCAGCATTGTTTGTGCAGCAAACTTGTCCAAGAGGTCTTGTGGAACTGTCTTAACGATATCAGTCATGGTGTATCCAGGTGATATAGTGTTACTTCTAACCTGAGCACCCTTCATGGCAAATTCTTTTGCCCAAGTCTTAGACATTCCATATAGGCCTGCTTTTGTTGCAGCATAGTTGGCTTGTCCGATATTTCCAAACTCACCGACTACTGATGACATACTGATGATAGATCCTTTGCCTGCTTCCTGCATCATCGGTCCAATCAGTCTAGTCAAGTTAAATGGACCCTTCAAGTTGACATCAAGTACAAGATTCCACATATCGTCTGTCATTTTTCTTGTTAGGGAATCTCTTGTTATACCTGCATTATTGACCAATACATCTATCTTGCCATACTTTTCTTTGGCATAAGCTACGAATTTCTCACAGGCAGCAACATCTGTCACGTTTAAACTATAATGCTCTACACCTGCATTTTCATAAGCCGGTGCTCCCATGTCAACTGCAACTACTTTAGCGCCTTCTTTGGCGAATAATTCTGCAATGGCCTGTCCTATTCCTCTGGCTCCCCCGGTTACAACTGCTACTTTATCTTCTAGTCTCATACAATACCTCCGTTTTTTGATTTTTTGAAACTTTTGTGCGATTCAGATTAGTATAATCCTATTGAAGCAAGAATAATACCGGCAATTACAGCTAGGACTGGAATAGCTGTTGCTACCATAAATATATCTTTATAGGAATCCTTGTGTGTCATAAGCGTTACTGCAAGCAATGTCAGTACAGCTCCATTATGTGGCAATGTATCCAAACCACCACTGGACAATGACGCTATTCTATGGAATGCCTCTAATGGTATTCCAGAAGATACTGAAAGTTCAACGTATTTCTCACCAAGAGCTGCTAAGGCAATGCCCATACCGCCTGATGCAGAACCAGTTGCACCTGCAAGGATGTTAACTGCAACTGCTTCAGAAATCAATGGATTTCCTTTTATTCCAAGTACAAGATCAGTCAATGTCTGGAATCCAGGTACTGCACGAACAACAGCACCGAATCCAACAGCAGCACTTGTGTTGATAATTGCGATAACAGATCCAGCCGCACCTGCGTTCATAGTTTTAACAAGCTCAGGCAATCTCTGGAAATTCAACGCTATAGCTGCAACAATACCAATCAACAATGCTACAATGATATTCAGTTTGAATAAGTTCAAGGTTGCAATAACTAATACCAATGGTACTGCTGATAACCAAGGATTTGGCAAGCTTGCGACATCTACTTCAGCGCCTTTTGTTTCCAGCTCTACATATTGAACGCCAGCAGCAGTGTATTTCTTCTCTTGATAAGTCAACCAAAGCATTCCACCACCAAGCATGATGATAGCACCAACAATACCCATAATTGGAGCGGCAGTTGGTGTTGTGTTAAAATATTGGATTGGAATCAAGTTCTGAATCTGAGGTGATCCAGGCATAGCTGTCATAGTGAATGTAAATGATCCAAGAGCGATAGAACCAGGTATCAGTTTACGCGTAATGTTGGCTTCTCTAAAAAGAGCTAGCGCCAAAGGATAGATGGCGAAAACAACAACAAACAATGATACCCCACCATATGTCAATACCGCACAAGCCAGTACAACTGCCAATATGGCAAATTTTGTTCCTATCAGCTTGATAACAGCATGAGCAACTGCTTTTGCAGCCCCTGAGTCATCCATAACCTTACCAAACACAGCACCTAGCATAAATACAGGGAACCATGCCTTAGCAAACCCTACGAATCCTGTCATATAGGAATCCGTATAAGCAGGTAATAATTCAAGACCACCAAATACTGCGACAACCATCGCGCATATAGGAGCGATCCATATAATCGACATTCCTCTGTAAGCAAGGAACATCAGTAATGCTAAACCAATAATAATACCTAACATAATTTTTCTCCTCCAAGTTTTAGTTAATTTTTATTATTTCAGATTTTGATACCTATTTTTTCCGGTCTGAAAATTGCTTCATCCATTAGTTTGAGATCTGGGCTTATAACAGGTGCGAAGTCCATCTGGTCAAGTACATCTTTTTGAAGATCTACACCTGGTGCTATTTCTATCAAGGTCACCCCCTCTTCTTTTAATTCAAACACACATCTCTCCGTAACATAAAGGACCGGCTGTCCTACTTCTTGAGCGTATTCTCCACTGAATGTAATCTGTTCTACTTGAGGTATGAATTTCTTGGATTTTCCTTCCTGATGAATAATCAGCTTTCCGTCTTTTGCCTCAACATTAAGTCCACCTGCTGTAAATGTTCCACAGTATATAACTTTTTTGGCATTTTGAGTTATATTTATAAATCCACCGGCACCTGCTATTTTAGGTCCGAATTTACTGACATTAATATTTCCTTTGATGTCACACTGTGCAAGTCCAAGGAAAGCTACGTCCAATCCACCACCATCATAGAAGTCAAATTGATAAGGTTGATCGATAATCGCTTGTGGGTTGGTAGAAGCACCAAAGCTCAAGCCACCTGCTGGTATTCCACCGATAGGTCCTGGCTCGACTGTTATAGTCATTTGTTCTCCTATACCTTCTTCATTGGCTACCATAGCAACACCCTCTGGCATTCCTATTCCAAGATTAACAATAGCATGAGGCACAAGCTCCATAGCTGATCTTCTTGCTATAACCTTTCTTTCATCAAGAGGTAACGGTTTAACAGAGCTTACCGGCACTTTTGTGATACCTGTATAGCTTGCATTGTATTGTTCAGCAAAAGTCTGCATATGATTGTGCATATCTTCCGTCTCAACAATTGTATCAACGTAAATTCCAGGTATTTTTACCAGTCTTGGATCTAATGTTCCTGCCTTAACAACTTTCTCCACCTGTACAATAACGATACCACCTGAGTTTTTACATGCTTGAGCTATAGAAAGAACCTCAAGTGAACCCGCTTCTTTTTCCATTGTCACGTTTCCTAGTTCATCAGCATACGTTCCTCTGATTAACGCAACATCTATTGGGAAAGACTTATAGAATAAATACTCCTGTCCATCCAAATGAATAAGATCAACTAAGTCTGCCTTAGTGAAAGTATTTAATTTTCCGCCTTCAACTCTTGGGTCAACAAATGTTTTTAGACCTACTCTAGTTATAGTGCCGGGTTTTTTAGCTGCAATATCTCTGAACATGTGCGATATAACACCCTGAGGGAAATTATACGCTTCTATCTTATTATCCAGAGCTAATTTCTGAACTTTAGGAACCAATCCCCAATGTCCACCAACAACTCTTTTTAATAAACCTTCATGTCCGAGATGATTCAAACCTCTTTCTTTACCATCTCCCTGCCCTGCAGCATAAAAAAGCGTCAGGTCAGTTGGTTCACCTGTAGCTATAAATCTTTTTTCTAGCTCAATTTCGAGTTCTTCAGGCACTGCATTGCCAACAAATCCTCCAGTAGCAACTGTACTGCCTGATTTTATTAATTTTACCGCTTCACCAGCACTTAAAAACTTAACTGCCATATATAATAGCCTCCTTTTTATAATAACGGTTTGCAAACGTTATCTATGTGTATAGCAATTACCATGCCAAGTTTTCCATGGCAATAAAAAAAGCAATAAAACGTGCATTTATCAACATTTTATTGCTTAAGGCTCTGTTGTTTTTTTCACAAGCTCACAAGTCTTGCGTACAAATGTCATTTTTCCGTACAGTCGTGAAAACGTTTCTTTACAATAATTTAATAGTTTCCTTTTATTTCAATGGTTTAAAGAATTTAAACAAACCTGTATTTCAATGTCATTTTTTCGTACAGTGTCATTTTTCCGTACATCAAAACCTTAATATTCTAAGCTATATTTCAATTTGATATCGATTCATTTTTTCATAAAGACTTGTTCGGCTGATTTTTAAAATCTTGGCTGCATGGATTTTATTGCCTAGGCTTAACTCCAACGCATTCTTGATTTCTTTAATTTCCAGTTGGGCTACCATTTCCTTTAAACTCTCGCTTTTACTATAGCCGTAAGGATCTTGCTTTTGTTCCCTGATGTGATAAGGCAGATGATGCTTGGTAATAGCCGCCTCCTTTCCCACCAAATTTATAGCTCTTTCTATTGTGTTTTCAAGCTCTCTTACATTTCCAGGCCAGTCATAATCAATCAAAAGCCTCATAGCCTCATCATTGAATTCTGTCACGTATCTGTCCATCTCGTTTGCCTTGTTTCTCAGAAGAAATTTAGCAAGAACGGGGATATCAATTTTTCTTTCTCTCAGAGGTGGTATTTCAATTTTAAATATATTCAAACGGTAGTAAAGATCCTCTCTAAATGTTTTGTGCTTAATCATTTCCTCAAGGTTTTTATTCGTCGCCGCAATAACCCTAACATCAACCTTTTTAATGGTTGTGCTTCCAATTTTCTCTATCTCCTTTTCTTGCAAAAACCGTAACAATTTGGCTTGCATCGTTAACGGTAGATCGCCAATCTCGTCCAGAAACAGGGTGCTTTTATCAGCAATCTCAATTTTACCTAGTTTTCCTTCTCTTTTTGCACCTGTGAATGCACCATACTCATAACCAAATAGCTCTGACTCCAATAAATCATGAGGTATACTGGCACAGTTTAGTCTAACCATCTCAAAGTCTCTTCTGTGGCTAGCGTTATGGATTGCATTGGCATAAAGCTCCTTACCTGTTCCACTCTCTCCCAATATCAATACACTGGATTTACTCTTTGCAACCTTTAGAGCTAGATCTTTTGTTTCTTTTAATATTTGACTTTCTCCAATGATATTGTCGAAGGTATTTTCAATTCCCCTCGCCTTCTTCAATTCCTTCTTAAAATACTCCAGTTCCTTTTCCATTAGGGCTACTTTTTTCACATAGGAATCGAGGTCAGCAATATCCTTGAAGACCACCGAGCCAACCACACCGATCAACTCCCCCTCCTTATTGTGGATAGGGACTCTGTCTGCAAGCATATGGCTTCCGTTGATTTCCTGAACCTGCCCAATCTCTGGGATTCCAGTCTTTGCTACTATATGCATCCGGGTATTCTCAATAACTTCTGTTACATGCTTGCCGATTGCTTCTTCTTGTGTCACATGGTTAAACTCGCAATAAGACTTGTTCATGAGAACAATTATGCCATTCTTATCAGTCACAACAAGCCAATAGTAAAATTGCTCAAAAATAATCTTGTACAGCTCAAGCCAATCCATGTTTTGATCAAACACGTATCATCACCATCTTTCTCCTGGATTTAAAAACTTACTTGTAGGCTCTCTCATACTGTATAGGCCAGTCAGCAACGGTCTGCAGTTCTCTTGCTGCTCTATAGACCCAATTAGGATCCCTGAGCAGTTCTCTTCCCAGAAAAACCAGCTCGGCTCTATCGTTTTTAAGTATCTCCTCAATCATTAATGGTGAGGTCAACAATCCACCGGCTACTACAGGCAGTCCTGTTTTTTTCTTGATAATCTCCGCATGTCTGACTTGATAACCCGGATAAACATCCGTTTCACACAATACTACACCACCTGTGCTGACATCAACGATATCCACACCCAGGTCTTTTACCAGATTTATCATCTCTGCCAGAGTTTCAGCTTCATTGCCACCCTCCACATACTCATGAGCTGATATCCTAAGCTGCAATGGTTTAGACTCTGGCCATTCTTTTCTGACGGATTCTATGACCTGTCCAAGAAATCTCGTTCTGTTTTCCAAAGACCCACCGTATTCATCATTTCTTTCATTAGACAACGGTGACAGAAATTCATTAATCAGATAGCCATGAGCTCCATGAACCTCGACGATATCAAACCCTGCTATCAGTGCTCTTTTGGTCGCCTCTCCAAATTTCCTGACCACATCCTGAATGTCATCATGCGTCATTTCTCTGGGTTTTTTCATACTGTCGCTGAAAGCAATTGCACTTGGAGCCAGGCATTCCATGGCTTCGACAGTTGATTTTCTACCGGCGTGAGCCAATTGTATACCCATCTTTGCACCATATTTATGTCCCAGATCGACTATTTTTTTAAGCCCTTCAATGTGTGAATCATCCCATATGCCAAGATCGCTGTCAGATATACGTCCCTTAGGTTCTATGCCTGTGGCTTCAAGGATTATTAGACCTACTCCACCTATTGCTCTTGCTGTGTAATGCGTGAAGTGCCAGTCGTTGGCATAACCATCCTGACCCGCTGAATACATGCACATAGCCGGCATAACAATTCTATTTTTTAATGTAAGATCCTTAATAGTGAATTCTTTGAATATTTTTGACATTCAATACCTCCAGTTTGTTTTATATGTTTTGAAAAATTATACCCTATTATATCATATTCTTCCTTTACCCGAATCAGAAACAGTAATTAAACTGACAGGGTAAGGTTCAAAAATGGTCTGACTCAACAAGTACTCCGTTTCGAATCTGACAGCCCAAAGCTTAAGAATAGATGTCAATGCTGACACAGGAATCTGCTGTTTGTTGTATTGCTCCAGAAGATCAAGAAAATAAGCTTTTTCCTTGGCTGTCAGCTGTTTGGAAAAATACCCCAAAATATGCATGAGGACATTCACATTCATACAAACTTCTTTGCTATCTTGTGCTTGATCTACAGCTGTATATGCAGCACAATGTATGATAACATTTGGTTTGCATAATGACATAAACTCTCTGACAGCATTTGAGTCAGTTATATCTAAATCATC
>CAKMKB010000264.1:0-8333 GCA_927435965.1 uncultured Clostridia bacterium | reverse complement strand
ACAAGTATAAACTGAGTAGGTAAAATTTGTACAACTGGCTGACTTCCAACTTTTCTATACCGTTTAGTTAGTTCAACCTGTTCATCCAATCTGTCTGCAATCAATTTTTGATGTCGAATATGTCTTAAAACAGCTTCTCTTCTCAGGCTCATTTTGGTGATTATCTCATCAAAATTATCGACTTCACACATCTGTTCAGCTTCTTCAAGCGAAAACTCTGCATTTCGGTATTTCTTGATTGCGCCTAAACGCTTAATATCACTTTCATTGAAATATCGATAATTATTTAACAAATCTCGTTTTGGTTTAATTATCTTTTTCTCTTCATAATAGTGAATAGTTTGGTTTGTCAACCCAAATAACTTAGCGATTTCACTAACTAAGACTCTTGTTTCTTTGTTTGCATCTTTACTCATTTATATCCTCCAAATCTCTCATTTGAAACGCGCTAACTAGAGTTCGCCGGCTCTTGTCTGGCAATACTTGTACAGGATGAGGGGCGATAATCCGTCTTATCCACTGCGATAAAGCCACATCTAGGAACCGGTTTCAGCATTCCTTCCATCTTCCTTAAGTACCTGTACTCTTGTTTCGTCGGCCATCAAGACATCTCTGTTAAGGATTAGTCGATACCAGTAATCATACAGTGGCAATCCATTTGTGCATTTCTGATACATGACCCATCCAACAGATGATGGAGAGGCAATACTATGTTTCATAAGTGCTTTTGAAACAGGTGCTTTTTCAAAATAAGGTTCTTCTGTTTCTTCTGCACTCCAGGATGAGTTAATATTGTTGTTCTAAGGATCTTCTCTTGGACATTTGTCTACCTCCGCATCATGTTTTAGAGATACCAAAAAACAGAAAACATTACGCACTTTTTTCAAAACAAGAAAAGCTTGTAACGAACTGTTTTAAAGGGTTTTCAAGCTTTTAACCTTTCAACTGTCAAACATGGGAATATATAATAATTTTATAGTCTTGTCAAGAAATAGCAACAGTTACTGGATAATTCTATACATCTCTGAAGAGCTGTCTTTCGAGACATGCTCACTCAATCGCTCTACAACAATTTTCATAGTCTTGTCACCAAATCTGATCTCTATCTCATCATCAATTGCCACTTCACTTCCAGGCTTGGCTTCCTTCCCATTTATACTGATTCTACCATTTTCACATGCTTCTTTAGCGATAGTTCTTCTCTTAATGATTCGAGCGTTTTTTAGAAACTTATCTATTCTCATGGACCCTCCAGACTGATTCTAATGTAAAAATAAAAATCAGACCGCATTCAAGGTCTGATTTTATCATTAATAATCTTATTTGTTAACCGCTTCTTTTAATGATTTGCCTGCCTTAAATACTGGTGCAGTTGATGCAGGAATTTCGATTGTTTGTTTTGGATCTCTTGGGTTTCTGCCTTTTCTTTCTTTTCTGCTTCTAACCTCAAATGTTCCAAATCCAACCAATTGGACTTTTTCGCCTTTTACCAATTCAGCTTTAACTGTTTCCATGAAAGCATTTAAAGCAACCTCTGCGTCTTTTTTCGTAAATCCTGTCTGTTCAGCGATACTTGCAACTAATTCAGCTTTATTCACAATAAAACCCTCCTTAAAATATTTTAATATTGCAAATTCCAAATGGAATTAATGCCTCTTTGATAACTCCCATAAATAATCCATCTCTTCCAGAGTCATGTCTTTTAAATCTTTTTGGGAATTTTTTTCTATAAACTCAAATCTTCTAATAAATTTTTTGTTGGTTTTGTTCAATGCTATATCCGGGTTGATTTTCATAAATCTTGCGAAATTTATGATCGCAAAAATCAAATCTCCCAGTTCATCTTCGATTTTTTCCGCGTCCATTGTCTTGTATGCTTCCATTAGCTCTTCAATTTCTTCTTTCACTTTAATAACAGCACCAGATGCATCAGGCCAGTCAAATCCCACTTCAGCTGCTTTGCTCTGAATCTTATAGCCTCTGGATAAAGATGACATGGATTTAGGTATGTTTGCAATCCTTTCTGTATAGGAAGAAACATTTTTTTCCTTCTGTTTAATCTCATCCCAGTTTAATTTTGCTTCTGTCTCATTATTTGCATGTTCCTCAAGAAACACATGAGGATGCCTGGTATAAAGCTTTTTACAGATGCCTGCGGTCACGTCTTCGAAGTTGAAATAACCTTCCTCCGCTGCTATCTGGGAATGAAACACGACTTGCAACAGCAAGTCACCTAACTCTTCAACCAAATTGACGACATCGTCTTTCTCTATGGCGTCCACAACCTCATAGGCTTCTTCAACAACACACTCTCTCAAAGACATATGAGTTTGCTTTCTATCCCATGGACACCCGTCCGGACCTCTCAATAAAACCATAAGGTTTTTCAAATCATTTATATTATACATGTCTAACATTGTAATATCAATACTTTCAACAAAAATATATGTGGAATAGTCATAATATTCTTGTCTATCTAACTCGAATAATGAAATATGTTCTCTTTTATTTCTTAATATGTCCATAAAAATGACATTCGTATCGTCGGGATATATTTCCGTCAACTCAATTTTAATTTTGGAAGCTAGCGCTTGGTTTTCCACACCGCAAATAATATTGTTGGAATGTATGTCAAATTTATATTTGTCCGCCATGTGCCCATCAATGATATTGAATCCAGCATTTTGAGAACCAGACATCTTAATTGCCTTGTCAATGAAACTACAGCCGTCGACTAACTCTATTGATATGTCATTGCCACCGGATAAATAGCTTTCTGTGATCTTGTCTCCAATATGTGGAGAGCCCGGCACTAAGTAAATAATTTCACCATATTGTGCCAAAGCACAATCAATTCTTTCTTTGATTTTTCGATAGACTTGCTCAAGATTTTCTTCCTTCTCAAAGATTTCATCAAAAGCCTCAAGATTTTCGAAGCTGTTCTTCATTATAACAGGATGCCTGATAGTTCTGGCGTATTTCGGTTTTTCGCTTTTTATCAAATTGAAGGCTTTGTAATTCAAATCTTCAAGGCTTCCCGTTCCTAGCCCCACAATATACAATTTGTGCATTATATCACCTATTTCATAAGTTTTAGTTTGTTCATGAGTTTATATAGTTTTTCACCTTTAGGCAATAACGCCATATCTTCTTTGTTAATAGTTCCGGTAATCGGCAACGCAACAAAATATACTGCAATACCACCCACGATTGCAATCAAAGCTGAAAGCTTTACGCCTATGATGTTTGCACCGCCATGATAGACAGCATAAACCACCACTCCCATGATCGATGATGCAATGAGAGGCCTTATGGCAATTCTGAATAGTCTTACTTTCACTTCTGTATACTTGTTGATATCCCAGTAATTGAGAGCAGCAGCTGTCAGATAAGCCGCTATTGTACTCAAGGCAGCACCCTTGACATTCAAGGAAGGCATCCCAACTAGTATGTAGGTTAGGACAATTTTCACAATCGCCCCAATAGCCAAGTTCTTAACTGGGATTCTTTGCTTATCTACTGCCTGTAATATAGCAGTGAGCGATTGTACGACTGTTAGAAAAACAACACTGATTGCCAATATTGCCAGTAATTGTCCGACACTCTTATGTTTATCCGGTCCCAGAGCAGGGTAGAACAGTTTGATTATGGGTTCGGCTAGAATATATAGCCCAAAAGCTGATGGCAGGCCAATAATCAATGAAGTCCGCATTCCCAGATCAGTAGTCTGGTTCAGTGCTTCTTTGTCTCTTCTGGTATATGCATTAGAGATGCTAGGGACAAGACTCATGGCAATCGCTATGGAAAAAACCTGCGGAAAATTAATAAACGTCTGAGCTGTACCACTAAGTTGACCATATAAGTCAGTAGCCTCAATCACTGAGTAACCTATCTGTGCCAATCTCATAGATACCAATTTAGCATCTATTAATCCCATTAAAGGAACGATAGAGGCACCAAGGGTTATTGGAATGGCAATAGCCAGCAACTTTCTGAAAACTCTTCCAGGTTCTTCTTCAGTATTGTTTGCTGCATTATCAATCTTTTCATGAATGCTTTTCTTATGTCTGGCATATATGAATAGAATAAAAATAAAACCTGCAAGACCCCCTGCAGAAGCACCGAATGACGCCCCTCCAGCTGCCTGCTGAAGACTAGTTCTAGACAACATATGGGCCAGAGACAACCCTACTATAAATCTGACCAACTGTTCCAATACCTGGGACAAGGCTGTAGGCATCATATTCTGCATGCCCTGGAAATAACCTCTGTAGACACTCATAACAGGTACAATCAACAGGGCTGGTACCAACCCTAACAATGAATAATAGGTTCCAGGATAACCGATTGCTTGGGCTATATTTCTAGCAAATACAAGAACGGTTAATGATGAAACAACACTAACAACTAAAATAACTCTCATTGAGAGTTTAAATATCTGATGGGCGCCTTGTGGATTTTCAAGGGCCATTTTTTCAGAAACTAGTCTGGCCACAGCTGTTGGAAAGCCAGCTAGTGATATGACAAGCAGTAGGTTGTACACCTGATAAGCAGGTTGAAAATAACCAATACCCTCTGTGCCTATGAGATTTGTGAGTGGAATTCTATATATAGCACCTATTATCTTTACAATTAATCCTGCAGTTCCTAGAACGGCAGCACCCTTCAAAAAGTTGTTTCCGGACATGTTGTCTCCTCCGTTGTCAATATCTGATGTTAGTTATCTGAAATGTTATCTGAATAGATTTCTTGAATACCTTACATTTGATCCTTTTCTAATGCTCTTATCAGTCATGGCATACTGTATAAAAACAACAGTGGCAAAAAACAAAATAATGTCTCCTATGGTTAAGACGATTGGGTACACAAATATTCCTTCAAAGGATATAAATGCCCCCATATAGAACTTGGATTCGGGTATGATTGTGAAGTATCTAACATTGCCTGTTTTAATCAATTCGAATATTTCCGCGCTGAATGCCTTCTCTGCTGCCGTTGAGGTTATTCCCACCTTTATACCATTCAAAATTAATATGATAAAATTATATACAACGCCTACAAAAAACAAAAACATGAATTTTATGGATTTATTTGATAGAATGCCAGCCATTATCAATATGTAAGAAACAATAAGTATACCGTCTCTAGTATTATTGCCTAAATCAGACAGCCCTATGTTCAACACAAACACAAAAAACTGAAATAATACACCCGCAATTATAAGCAACGGATATTGAATTGTCAAATAGCCAATTTTCTCCAATTTTCCTTTTCTTAGTTTTCCAATTATCAAACCAATAATGACTGCGTATAAAAACAATTCGATTCCTCCTGATTGATATAATGTTAATTTATTTATTATATATCAATTCAAATCCAACTTCAAGATTCCATCATCATTTAATCATTATAAAAGCCTGACATAACATGCCAGGCTTTTTAATGTTGCTATTCAAATCAATACTCCGGTTCAATTAATCCTACATTGTTATCTTTTCTCTTGTATACTACATTGACTTCTTCTGTATCTGCATTCAGAAAAACATAGAAATTGTGATTAACCAAATCCATTTGTAACGCAGCTTCCTCGACACTCATAGGCTTCACGGCAAATCTCTTGGTTTTTACTATTTTCAGGTCTTCTTCTTCGATGTCTAGTGGTTCGATGTTCTCAAATCTAATGGTATTCTGGCCATGTTTCTTACTCTGCAACTTAGTCTTATGCTTCCTGATTTGTCTTTCCATCGCATCCACAGCGCTATCTATTGAGCTGTACATATCATCTGTTACTTCTTCTGCTCTTATAACTGTTCCCGCAAAAGGTACTGTAATCTCAATTATCTGTCTCAACTTTTCAACGCTTAATACCACATTGACTTCCACATCCTTATAGAAGAATTTATCGAGCTTTGAGATTTTCTTTTCCACTGTGTCCCTTAAACTATCGGTGACACTGATGTTTTTTCCAAATATTTTAGTATTCATACGTCTGTCCCCTTTCTTTTGTTTGTATTTATTTTATACCCAGGTACAAGGGTTTAAAAACCTTATTATTGTTGTATGATGATTGTCTATTTATGCATAAAATGTTTTAAACATCTGTTGATAAACCTGTTAATAAGTCGTGTTTCAATACTTTTTTATGTGGATAACTTATGGTTTTTTATTTATATACTGATAAATATTCAATAAACTCTTATCTAGCTAAAGCTAAGCATACTATTTTGTTAGCGCCATTCTGTTTTAAAACCTTGGAGCACTCATTGACAGTTGCACCAGTCGTATATATGTCATCCACCAACAAGATCTTGCTAGGCACCGACACCCCTTTGCTTATTTCGAAAGCACCTGATATATTGTTCCACCTTGCATATCCTTCCAGTCGATTTTGAGGTGTTGTGTCTTTGTTTCTCTTAACTAATTTTAACATAGGTAGCCCTAAATTAAAAGAAATATAACTTGCCAACAATTCTGATTGATTATACCCTCTTTTCAACTCCTTGGATTTATGAATAGGTACGGGCACAACAGCGCTAATATCAGTTAAATCAACATCTTTAAGGAATTTCACCATCTGATATCCAAACATTTTATATAGGTATGATTTGTTATGGTATTTAAAGTCATTGATGAGTGTTTTGGTTTTGTCCCTGTATTGAAATAGTGCTAGGCTTTTATCAAAAACCTTCTGCATTTTGACACAATCGCTGCATAAATCTTCATCATGATCCATTGGCTTCGAGCATTTGATGCAAAGTACACCCTCCAATCTTGAAAGCAAGCTTTCACAATGCAGGCAGATATAAGATGTATTTATGTATGGTGTTCTGTAGCCACAGATAAGACAGGTGTTTTTTTCTGGTAACAGTATTTCCGCAATGTCTCGCAACATGCTATCAATCAAATCTTCACGTCCTTTAGTAGTATTGTTTTATTTGTGATAATCTATATTTTAGTCCCGAATATCTTTCGGAAGTCTTATTGTTTTGTATCATCATTCTAAGGTACTTTTCATTACCAACCAACACAACCAGTTTTTGTGCTCTTGTAACGGCTGTATAAAACAAATTCCTATTCAACAGCATCGGGGGTGCCCAAGTGACAGGTATTATGACCGCCGGAAACTCACTACCTTGACTTTTGTGGACAGTTACAGCATATGCCAGTATGATTTCATCTAATTGAGTGAAATCGTATCTGACCTCTCGTTTTTCGTCAAACTCAATCCATAGGCATTCATCTCTGTTATCAATAAACCGTATATGACCTATGTCTCCGTTGAAAATACCTTCCCCTTTTTCAGTCTCCTTACCCGCAACGGCTATCTCCCATTTTACCTGATAATTATTCTTTGTTTGCATGACTTTATCTCCTACACGATAGACAATATCACCAAATTTTTTTTCTGTCTTTATATCCGATGGAGGATTTAAAGCTGCTTGTATTCTTCTATTTAGTTCTATGGTCCCTGATATTCCCTTTTTCATAGGCGTGAGGACCTGAATCTCTTCCATGCCGTTAAATCCGTAATGAGATGTCAGACGATCAGCACAAAGTGTTACAATAGTGTCCGCAATATTGCCCTCTTCTTCTTTGATGAAGTAGAAGTCCCCTTCTTTGATATTATATGTCGGCATTTCACCATTATTGATATGGTGTGCATTAACTTTGATCAGACTTCTTTCTGATTGCCTGAATACCTTGTCAAGCTTTGTAGTAGGAATGACCTCTGAATCAATAATATCGCGAAGCACGTTTCCTGCACCGACCGATGGTAGCTGATCCACATCACCCACCAATACAATTCTGCTTCCTGTCTCAATAGCTTTTAGCAATGAGTTCATTAATAAGATATCCACCATGGACACTTCATCTACTATGATTACTTCATATTCAAGTGGTGAATGCTCATTTTTGTTGAAGAACAAAGTGCTGGTATCTTCGCTGAAGTTGTATTCCAGCAGTCTATGGATGGTTTTGGCTTCTTTATTGGAAGTTTCTGTAATTCTTTTGGCCGCCCTTCCTGTCGGTGCGCAAAGGGCAGTTTCTTTCCCCATTATTTCAAACATTTTAATCAATGTGTTTATAACAGTTGTTTTACCGGTTCCAGGTCCTCCGGTGATGACAGAAACACCATTCTGTACTGCCTTTATCACGCTTTCCTTTTGCTTTTCAGTTAACTGTTTAATACTTTCTCTTTCAATCTCTTCAATGATCTGTTCTAGATCACCGTCAAATCTATTTTTAAAATTCAAATGCAAATTGGTTATTTTGTTGGCTGTTCCTGTCTCAGCATAATAGTAAGGAACATAATAAATAGCGTCAGAACCATC
>CAKMKB010000263.1:0-5530 GCA_927435965.1 uncultured Clostridia bacterium | reverse complement strand
GATTTCATCATCTCATCCTGTCCGAAACCATCCTGTTCCATGGTGACGATCATAAGCAGCAATCTGTAGTGTCTGGCAATCATATAGAAGATATACTGGGCTGCTACATTGTTTTCTATCATATCCACAACCATTTCATATGCCTTATTGGTATTTCCCTCGCATATGTTGTCAACCAGTTTGAATATATTGTTTTCGATTGATGGTTTGACAACCTGATTGATTTCATCTGTTGATATCGTGTGACCTTTGTCTGTGAATCCTATCAGTTTATTCAACTCATTTTTTACGTCATATAAATTCATCGGACTTTCATAATCCAAATAGCCAATAATCTCTGTCAGATAGAAAGCATCTGAGTCTCTGATATTTCTTGCGTTGCTACTTAAATAGGTTGTAATCCAACTTTTTAGCTCATTCATCCCGAATTTTGGAAAGTCTATAATAGACCCTACACTATTAAGCTTTTTATAGAGTTTTTTTCTGCTGTCCAACTTCGTGTTATAGCAATTGAATATCATAGCATTACTGTCTATTCTGTTATTGATATAAGCCATCAGTTTTTCCTCGTCATCAGCTGCTAGGCTTTTTTTTGACGTTAAAAACTCGCAATTTTCAATCAGCAACACCTTTTTCTCCACTAAAAAAGGAACCGTGTTCATGAAATTCACCAACTCTTCAACATTGCCTTTAATAGTCTCTGCCTTATGTAGATTCATGTCTTCCATTCCACTAATAAACTGCTTCTTTATATTGGAAATAAAATGATCAATCAAATAAAGCTCATCACCGGTCAGTACCATAATATCCTTGTATTTCATAATATGCTGCACTCCTTTTGAATAATGTTACTTCATGAGTAAAAAAAACAAAAAAACCACTAAGAATAAATACTAAATAATAGTTGTACTTTGACTTTTCATTATGCACATCAATGTCGTAGTTGCTACTTCGATCTACGCGGATAATAATTTCGCCATGTTCGTAAGTAGAAAGCAAGTTCACATCTGACGCTTCATATCTACTAATGACTTCCTGACTCGGTATTCCGTAATTGTTTTCACCATAACTGATAATACCATACTCGGGACCGGTCATCTCAATGAAATCCTGACTTGATGAGGTGTTACTACCGTGATGAGGTAAAACAACAATGTTAGTTTGATCTAATTCATTAGCAATGACACTCTCCACACCTTGATCGATATCACCTGTAAACAAAATTTTAAAATCTCTATAGCTAAGCATCATCACCAGAGAATTCTTATTCTCATCATTCGAAACATAGCCCTTGGGAGGCCATATTACATCGAATTTCAAATCTTTATCTATGCGCAACACATCACCTGCATTAATCTGGTAGAATCGACCTTGACCCCAATCTGACACTATCTCGTCATTGTGGTATCCGGATGTGTAGCTTCTGACATCAATACTCTCATTAATATTAGATATGCCACTATAATGATCCCGGTGATAATGAGATATGAAAATAGTGTCCAATCTCCTAATACCCCGTTTGATCAGATAATCTGGAAAGATATAATCTGTCTTCTGATATTCTCCAGATATCTCTCCACCGGCATCCATCATGAAGCTAGTGCCTTTATATTGAATAAGAGATGATGAGCCCTGTCCGGTATCTATAAAAGCGATCTCGAGGTGATTGCCGAAGATAGACGGCAACATTAAGAATATGCCTATGTATATAATAACAGTAGAAGTCATAACAAGATAGAGTTTTTTGAATCGATATTTTTCGTTTTGATTC
Source organism: uncultured Clostridia bacterium (assembly GCA_927435965.1). Taxonomy (GTDB): domain Bacteria; phylum Bacillota; class Clostridia; order Tissierellales; family Dethiosulfatibacteraceae; genus 38-11. The sequence goes on along the minus strand of CAKMKB010000263.1, from coordinate 3,759 downwards.
AAGGCCAGGTAAATGACAAATATCAACAACATATAGTACAAAACCATTTCCACAATCGCTGGAGTCGATACATTAAAGCCATTGATTGGAAGCATCATCAGGTACTTTGATAGCCATGTAATCAGCATCAGTCCTAAGTTAACAGGCAGAAACATGACAGTAGCAATCCAGGGAATAATCAGATTGATACCCAATGCAATGGTGGTAATAAAAAGAATATAGGATACAATCGGTATGAGAATCATATTCGCTATCAGACTCAGCAATGGAAAATGATTGAAATAGTAAATACTGATGGGAAGGGTAAACAGCTGTATAAACACCAAAAAAACTAGTCCTCTTGAAAATCTGTGAAATGTATAAATATCCACAAATTTCAAATATACAATTATTGATGCCACTGCCGCGAAAGACAATTGAAACCCTATATCAAAAATCCAAAGTGGTCTGAAAATCAACATAGCCGTCATTGTGACAATAACAGAGTTTAATGGATCGTACCTTCGATGGGAGATATATCCGATTGATATGACACTCGCCATAATTAAAGCCCTCAATACAGAAACCGGAAACCCTATTAAATATCCGTAAACCCACGCCATGATCATACTGATAGCAACTCTGGGAGATCTTTTCAATCTCAGTGTTTTCAATATCTTATTCAGAGAAAGAATAATAATTCCAATATGAAGCCCAGAAACAGCCAGAATATGGGCTACTCCCAATCCTCTAATATTTGATAGTATATCTTCATCTATATATGACCTATCACCCGTCAATATCCCTTTTAATAGGTTTGCTTCTTCATTGCTAAGATAATTGTCTAAAACTGACGTAATGTATTGTTTAAAACTGTTTTGTATTCTGAAGCTTATACTGATATTTTTATCAAGGTCGTACCCTTCTTCCATAAAAAATATAGCCCTGACACCTTGCCTGTTAAGGTACTCCTGATAATCAAACTCTAGAAAGTTAGTTGCTCCATCCGGTTTAGACAGTTGTCCTCTTCCTGTTAGTGACATGCCAGGTAAAATATCCTTGTTTCTTTTTATGTAAACCAACAGTTTCTCATTAAATCGAAAGCTGTCTAAATCTACCTCACTTTCTAAAACAACTGACATATACTTTCTTGATTCATCATAACGATTGATATATTTGATTATTCCTGAAACTGAAGCCTCCTTGTCATAATGGTCGTCAAGAGGATTGATTGCAAAATACAGTGTTGAGAAATATCCAAACACAAAAAAAGACAACAAAAAAAGAGCGAAGACGCATCTATTTCTGTTTTTAATCAAATGATAACCTACAACCAGTAAAACTGGAAGCAGAGCGATTACCATAAAACCATTTAAATTATCTGAGTATCCTGACAAAATACCTGTAATTAAAGACAAAGCTGCAAATAATGTAAGATTTCTCATACCAATATCTTAACAAATATATTATACTAATAAAAGCATTAATAATCTGATTCAAAAAAAAGCAAGGGTGATTTCATGATATTCAAGGAAAATATACCATCAAAATTCAATTTTGATTTACAGATTGATTCACATATACTGCAGAATTCTATATTTTTTGATATTGAAACAACAGGTCTGTCTAGGGTCTATTCCAGTATATTTCTTTGTGGTGTTTTATATTATGAAAACTCAAATTATGTCATCGAACAATTCTTTGATGATACGTCAGACTCTGAAAAAAAACTTGTTGAATTCATATCAAATCATTTTATGAAAAACAAATATATCATTACCTACAACGGCAATGCCTTTGACATACCTTTCTACAAAAATAAATGCAAAAAATATAATGTGAACCCCAATTTAGATAAAAAAACCCTTGTAGACTTATACTTGTTGTTTAAAAAATCCGGTTTTTCAAATGGTTTGGATAATCTTAAACTGAAAACCATTGAAAAATTCATGGGAATAGATAGAGTTGACCAGCTAAGTGGAGAGGATTTAATCAGACTCAACAACTCCTACAGTATCACACCAAAAGAAGAATACTTGGATCTAATGCTATGTCATAATCGTGAAGATATTAATAGCCTTCCATATATATTCAACTATATCAATAAACATGTTTCCAAAAGCTCTATTATTATGGACAAACCTTTATACAATTATTTGCATCTGATTAAAAAAACCATTCAGGTTAAAAGAAACAGTATCAAATTTAGCCTATCATGCCTACCAGTTGGTGACTATGACCTGATTGTCAATGCCCTTATGTACAAGCTCTTATGGTCTAAGGAGTCTGCAAGAGTTGATTTTGAAATACTGGTCAAAGAGGGTTTCAACAACGATCAAGACTATATCAAGTATATAAGTCTTAAAGAGTATGGCCTATCCAGATATGAGAAATACTTTATATTGGAAAAAAATCATTCCATCAATGAGAAAAGTCTATTAATGCTATCGAAGCTTCTCTTGGAAACACATTCAAAATAGATTAACTAGTCTTGAACTATTTGGCTGTTTCTTACGGCCCAATCAGCAATTCCATATACAGAATTGAGTATATACCTGAACTGAGCCCTCTTCACATCTTCATTGTAATTAGCATAATCTCCCAAGTGTGGATCTGATTCTATCAGATGATTTGTGATTTCTTTCAAAAATTCCAAATCAAGGGGGTTTTTCCCCTCATCAAGACGTGCTTTGACTTCTCTTTCTAGCATATCTTTCCAAAAGACTAATTGTGCGTGATTTGCTTCAAGCATCTTCTTGCCATCTTCTGCAACACCATAATGGCTATAAAACAAGTAACAGTTTTTATCTTGAGCCAACGAGATGAGTTTTTTCAAAGAGTTATCGCTCACTTCAAATTCAAATCTATAGATAGTAGCAGGATATAAATATATAAAATCAGTTTCATTATCAACGCCTTCATCCAGTACAAGTTTTCTCTCTGCTCTTCCATAAATCATTCCTGCGGCCTCACCGCAAAAAATCAGTTGCACACCCTCCCTTTCAAATATAAAGGTTACATGATGGGGTGCATGACCAGGCGTTTCTATGATTGACAGCCCTTCAATAGTCGGGTTTTCCTTCAATACATTTTTCTCAGGAATACCGATTGTCCTTTGATAGGCATCAGTTAATTTCTTACCAAGAACTTTCACACTACTTTCCCACAATTTGTCAGGCTCAACAATATGTCTTCTACCCTTTTCTGATGAATAAACCATTGCATCTGGATAATACTTCAAGATATGGCCTAATCCACCTGCATGATCTAAATGGATGTGAGTCAATAGAATATAATCTATTTTTTCAATGCCAAGAGTATCAATCGTATCCTTGACAATATCAATAGCTGCAGCCGGTCCAATTTCTACTAAAATATTCAAATCATTCTTTTTATCGATCAATAGCCATGCAATAAACCCATAATCCATCCCATAGAAATCGACTGGATTGTTAATCAAATAAATATCCATTGATTCTATAATGTCATATTTTATGTAATGTTGGTGTTTTAGATTTAACGCCTTTGAGAATACTTTCATAGATAGCCTCCTAGAATAGTTGCTTTATAAACATTCTATCAATAATAAAAAAACTTATCAATAATAAAAACAATCCTCTCTATAAGAAAGGATTGTCTTTTCACCATTCAGGTTGGTTGGTGCCCAGAGGCGGAATCGAACCACCGACACGAGGATTTTCAGTCCTCTGCTCTACCGACTGAGCTATCTGGGCATGGTAGGCTAAATTTGATACTGTTTCTTTTAACCTGAATGGTTTT
>CAKMKB010000262.1:0-4815 GCA_927435965.1 uncultured Clostridia bacterium | reverse complement strand
AAAGAAACGAGAGACTCAACGTAACCATCGATTTCTAAGAGTTTGTTCATTGTCTCATAGGCAAAGCTTCCATAAGAATGACCTGAATCGTCAAGGCCATGAAAATGCTGTTTTCAATGCGGCTATGGATGTAGGGGTTTGACAGACAACATAATTCGTGGAGATGCCACAAGAGATGACTGCATACAGAAAACAAGTTCCATAACGCTCTCAATCAATGGAAATGAGATAGGCATGGTTCCTTTTGTAGAGGAGATTTTGAGAAACACTTGTTTGGGAGTTGTCAGTACATTAGATGGTTATCATGAAGGATGTAAAATTGAAATCAAACTACATTAACGAGGTTGGCATGGAAAGAAAGAAAAGACTGCTGGATGGTTTTTCTGTTTATGAGCTGATAATTATAGCTTTGACAGCTTCACTTGGCCTAGCTACAAAACCAATCATTGTACCACTGACTCATCTAATCACCGGCCCACTATTCATACCCGGTGGCTCAGTTGCAGGCGGTTTTTATATGATGTGGCTTGTATTGGGGGCTTCGCTAGTCAAAAAGAAAGGCACTGCCACATTAATTGGTATAACACAAGGAATCATAGTTATGATAACCGGCTCTTTTGGCACTCACGGAGTTTTAAGCATATTGACCTATGGTTTGCCTGGAATAGCCATTGATTTGGTATTCTTGGTTTTTAGAAGAAACTTTCAAACGCCTGCCGACTTTTTCTTAGCCGGTGTGTTGGCTAATATTAGTGGTACCTATTTGTCTAATCTGGTATTCTTCAGACTTCCCTTATTGCCTTTAATCATCAGCTTGTCTACCGGTGCACTTTCAGGTGGTCTGGGAGGATTGCTAGCGTATCTGATTTACAAACGGGTTAAAACAATTATTGAATAACAAAATTCAACAGTAGGAGCGTACAAAATGAATAAGAATACAAAAATACTGATTGGCATAGTACTATTACTTATAACTATTTCAGCTACAGCAATATTATTGAACAGAGACAATGTAGCCGCAAGCAAAGAACTCAATAACAATGCAATATTTGTTTTGATTAAAGACGGGGAAGAAGTTGCTTCCTTTAATATGGTTGAGATTCAAGCTATCGGTGAGGTTGATTTCAATGCCACTCTGAAATCTAGCGGTTCTGATCCTAAAGAGCATGTTTATACAGGTGTATTGTTAAAGAACATTTTTTCCCATGCCAATATAGACATTGAGGGCAATGATACTGTCGTTGTTACCGCCGCAGACGGCTACACAGTTGCTATCACAAGGGATAAATTTCTAGACGATGATAATGTATACCTAGCCTATATGAAAGATGGAGAGCTGTTGGGCACCAAAGAAGATGGCGGATCAGGCCCATTCCAGATGATTATCCGCAAAGACCCATTTAGTCAGTTTTGGTGCAAATTTGCTATTTCTGCAGAAATTAGATAGGAGTCGATATGCAACATTATGCCTTAGAAGCCAAAAATCTGTCCTTTAGATACAAACACGATAGCCCCTACATTCTGAAAAATGTTAACTTGAAATTACAAAAGGGAGAAATCATTGGTATTGTAGGTTTGAGCGGATCTGGAAAATCGACATTGATTCAGATTATGAATGGTGTCATACCGAAAAGGGTATCAGGATTTCTTGAGGGATCTGTGCATTTTAACGGTGAAGATATTGCTGATAAAGATTTAGCCTATCTTGCAAGAAAAATCGGGACTATCTTTCAGGATCCAGATTGTCAGATTCTATTCCCTTGCGCAGAAGATGAAATGGCTTTTGGACCAGAGAACTTATGCTATGACCCTTATGCAATAATTGAAAGAATTAATTCAACCACTAAAATGCTAGCAATAGAACAGCTGCGTTATCGAAATCCCAACACCGTATCAGGTGGAGAAAAGCAGATAATTGCCTTGGCCTCTGTGCTAACTTTAAACGTAGGAATAATGATTTTTGATGAAAGCATGTCCTTTATAGACGAACGCGGGAAAAAGCTTATCAAAGATGCAATTCTAAAGCTTAAACAACAAGGCAAATCCATTCTTATGGTCGAACATGATTTGTCCAATCTGGAAGTGGCCGATCATATTTTTTTACTGAAAAACGGAACCCTCGAAGAATTCAAGGGGGTAATTGAATGAATGATTTTATTAGAATAGAAAAACTGTTTTGCAGTTTAAACAATATACAAGTATTAAGAAACATCAATTTGACTTTATACAAAAACGAGTTTGCATCTGTTGTGGGCCCAAACGGTAGCGGAAAAACCACACTGGGTAAAATAGCAACCGGCATCATTAAACAGGATTCCGGAGATGTTTTTATTGGTGATAAAAACACAAGAGATTTGTCTTTACCTGAAATCGGTCGTAAAATTGGTTATCTTTTTCAAAACCCTGATCGACAGATATTTGCTCCAACGGTATTTGAAGAGTTGTCTTTTGCTTTGAAGTACAAAAAAACACCATCAGCTATCATCGAGCAGAGGGTGAATGAGATTTTAGATACTTTTGAGTTGAACCAGCTCAAGAATGCCTCTACCTATTCACTCAGTCAGGGTGAAAAACAAAGATTGGCTATCGGTGCTATACTACTTAACGATCCCGAATACCTTATATTAGATGAGCCTACAACCGGATTGGATCCAAAACGAAAAAACGAGCTCAGCAAGTTACTCAGCATTTTGGTCAATCATGTTGGAATCCTGCTAATCAGTCATGATAAAGCATTTGTATTAAAGCATTCTCATAGAATAATAGAATTATATGATGGAAGTATAATAAATGATAAAAAAAATTGATCCCAGAGTTAAACTACTAATTGTCATGTGCATTTCGAGCTTAGGACTTGTGTTTACTAAAGTCTCTATGCTACTAACTGTTTTTTTAATCGGTTTATTGATCTCCAGAGTTTTAAAAGCTGATTTACTCATGCTGTTAAAACGCATCAGAATTATACTATATCTTTTTGTGGTACTTGTTGTCATTCAAAGCATTTTCATTAGATCAGGGGATAGTCTGGTTAGTCTAGGAGGAATCACTGTCCTCACTACAGAAGGTCTTGGTCGTGGATTGGCTTATCTAATGAGGGTGCTGATTATCCTTATATCAGGTACAATCATAGCTACTTGTGATATGAGAAGGCTTATACAAGGTCTGGTCCAAATGAAACTACCCTATGATTTCGCATTTATGACCTCTATTGGGGTCAAATTTCTCCCTCTACTCATGGAGGAGCTAAAAGACACACTTACGGCCATCCAATTAAGAGGAATTGATATAAACAGCCTTCCAGTGAAACAAAGAATTGAAATCATATCATATATTTTCACACCGGTATTCGTAGGTGCTATGTCTAAGGCTAAAAAACTATCGCTTTCAGTAGAATGCCGCGGATTCAGAGCATTCGACAATAGAACCAGCATTCTGACACTCAAGTTTTCTACAGTTGATTATTTTGCATTAACAATCACTTTTTTACTTACTGCGGCATTGATTGCTGCGAATCAATATTTCATCTAAACTAAGACAATGGAGTTAATATGAAAATACTGAAAAAATTCTACTCAAAAAAAAACCTAGTCTATTTATTGGAGGATACTCAAACAGTAGCTGTATATAAGCTGTTCAGTGACCGTGACAATTATCAAAAAGAGAAAAGCTTCTATGAGATGTTTCAATACACAGAATTATCAGTGCCAAAAATGATTGCCTATAAAGATGCGAATAATAGTATCCTTTTGGAATATCTTCAAGATAAAACAGCCTTGGATCTGATGGAACAACATGAAAAAAATCTCGACTATAGTGGGGCTTTAAAGCTTCTAACAAGTATTTTTCTATGGCTCAAAAAATTTCATGATCTTGATAAAATCAAATCAAACGGACTGTCATTTTTCGACTTGAATTTGAGAAACTTCATTTTTAAAGACACCACTGTCTATGGAGTGGATTTTGAATCGATACAGGAGGGTAATTTATTATCAGACACCGTGAAACTAATCGGTATGTATTTGAATTACGATGAAAAATACAGTGCTTTCAAATGCAAAATAATTTTCGATTTCAAACATTTCATTATAAAAAACCACTCTTTTAACATTGAAAATCTCAACAAAAACATATCAGATGAAATCTCAATAATAAACAACAGAAGAAACCTTAAGTCAAATGTGATATAATGGAGTCGTCAATAAACAAGGGAGGTTATCATGACTATTTATACAAAAAAAGGAGATGCAGGTACTACATCAACAGTGACAGGTGAGAAGATATCAAAAAACAGCCAACTGTTAGATTTGCAGGGTTCAGTTGATGAGGTAAATGCAGGTATCGGTTATCTGATTTCCATTTGCTGTGAGACTATGATTGGAAAAGAGATCAAACACGTAGTCGACATGCTGAGAGATATTCAGTACGCGTTATTCCGTATTGGGACAGATGTTTCTTCAAACTTCACTAAAGCTTTATTAGAAGAAAATGAGGTTGTAATACTCGAAAAAGAAATAGACTTTATGGAGTCAAAAACCGGATCATTAACCAATTTCATCCATTATAGCGGTACTCAGGCGTCCACTTACACTCATGTAATCAGATCCGTGACAAGAAGAGCAGAAAGGGTGTTTGCAGGTTTGTTGAAAGAATCGGTTCCTCACGATTATAAGTACCTTAACAGGCTGGCTGATTATTTTTTCGCATTAGCGAGATATCTTAACCACCTTGAAGAAATAGAAGATGAAATAATGAGGCTCAGGTAAAACCTGAGCTTTAATTGTGTCCACCATTGCCTCCGGAATTGTTGTTGCCTCC
>CAKMKB010000261.1:0-9784 GCA_927435965.1 uncultured Clostridia bacterium | reverse complement strand
GGGATCGCCTTTGATAAAAGTGGCGCCGCAAGACTGACAGCTAATCAAATACTGCTGGTGATTGACCAATGGCGCACTATTCCTATTTTGTTTATTATCGGATTATTGGCCACATTATTCTCATTATTTATGTCAAATGTTGCAGCAACTGTACTTTTAGTACCATTGGTAATCATCATGGGAGATAATTTGAGTATTGATCCGAGAGGACTTGCTTTGTTGGTAGCAATATGCGCATCAAACTCATTTATACTACCGACACACCAGGTAAATGCCTTTCTAATGAATGCCGGCGGCTATAAAAATGCCGATTATTTTAAAGCCGGAGGTATAATGTCCATATTATTCTTGGTAGTGGCGGTATTTATGATATACTTTATCTACATATAAAAAAGGGGAGGATAATAACATGATTTTAAAGCATTATTTTGTCGAAAAGATTGCTCATAGCTCCTATATGCTAATGGGTGAGAAGACTTGCGCTGTGGTGGATCCCAGCAGAGACGTTGACGTATACATTCAAGAAGCAATAAAAAGAGGACTTAGAATTACACATATCTTGGAAACACACCTTCATGCTGATTTTGTCTCGGGACATATAGAATTAGCGGAAAAAACAGGGGCGAAAATATATATGCCAAAATCGGCGGAAGCTGTCTTTCAACATGTAGCGATTGAAGAGGGTGACGAGTTTTATATTGAGGATATGAAAATAAATGTCATAGAGACGCCAGGACATACTCCCGAGCACATCAGTTATATTGTTACAGATACCGGTAGAGGTGGCGATCCGATTGGCGTATTTGTAGGAGACACCCTATTTGTTGGAGATGTGGGAAGACCGGATTTGTTTCCTAATCGCGCAGATGAGTTGGCCAGAAAACTTTACGATAGCTTGTTCAATAAGTTGATGAGTCTGCCTGATTTTTGTGAGGTTTATCCTGCTCATGGTGCAGGATCTCTCTGTGGGAAATCAATGGGCGCCAAATATATGACAACAATCGGATACGAGAGAAAATATAACCCTATACTTCAAGTGAAAAACATGGATCTTTTCATCAAAGCTTTGACGGAGAATATGCCTGGAGCACCGGATCATTTTTCCAGGAGCAGCAAAATCAATGCTTTAGGACCAACACCTATCAGCAAACTTCCCCAGATGCAGATTCTGAAGCCGGAGGAGTTTCTGAAAGCGAGTGAAAGTGAAAGTGTGATTGTCGTTGATGTCAGGAGTTATCATGCATTTGGAGGATTGCATATTCCCAATGCCTATAATCTCGACAGCACAGGAAACCTACCTACCTTTGCAGGCTGGGTGCTACCACCTGAAAAAGATATTCTATTGGTCGCTGAAACCCTTGAAACTGCAAAAGAAGCGATGTTATGGATGCAAAGGGTCGGAATGGACAATACAATCGGATTTTTAGAGGGAGGATTACATAATTGGGCTGCGTTGGGATTGCCGGTCAGCTATGTCAAGCAAATAAGTCCTGAAGAGTACGAGAAAATCAAGAATGAAGATGATATCTTAATGATTGATGGTAGAGATAAATTGGCATTTGATGAAGGACATATAGAGAATTCCATTAATATTCCTTCACCTGATTTAAGAAAAAGGTATGTAGAATTAGATAAGGGTAAGAGAATAGTCATCATATGTAATTCAGGTGTCAGATCGAGTCTTGGAATCAGCATATTGAAACAAAAAGGATTCAAGGAAGTTATGAATTTGTCAGGCGGTATGCAGGGTTACCAGGCTTATATGGGTTAAAAGGAGGTTCTTATGAGAATTTTTACTATGGTACAGTGGTCCCCATACATTGTTGGTATTTTGATAGGTGCACTGAACTTGGTTGCCATGCTTCTTTCTGATAAGGTTTTAGGTGCATCAACCAGTTACGCGAAAGCTAGCGGTATGGTAAGAAATTTTTTTGACAAGGAATATGTTAAGAAAAACGAGTTTTATTTACAGAATGCAATTAACATTGATTGGGGATTTATGCTGGTTGTGGGCATCATCATTGGAGCATTCATTTCAGCGGCATTGTCGAATGATTTTAGTCTGGTACTGGTACCAAACATGTGGGCCAATGAAATATCCAATAGTTTCTTTGTCAGATTTATAATAGCTGTGTTTGGTGGTATAGTGCTGGGAATCGGTTCGAGATGGGCTGGAGGATGTACAAGTGGTCATGGTATCAGTGGGACAAGTCAGTTGTCAGTTCTCAGCTGGGTAGCTTCAATTTTTTTCTTCATTGGTGGTATCGCAACAGCTTTTCTGATTTATGGATTTTAGGAGGTGAAATGAGAGATGACTAAACTACATGAAAATAAAAATATGCAATTGTTTTTAGGATTGTTGATGGGTATTGTCTTTGGATTTCTCCTTCACAAAGGTGGAGTTTCCAAATATGACATTATTTTGGCACAATTGAGATTAACTGATTTCACCGTCCTTAAAATCATGCTTTCTGCAGTTATAGTAACGATGCTTGGAATCAGTTATCTGTATCCTAAGGGCATGGTCAAGATTCAAGTGAAGCCAGGATCAATAAAGAATTCTATTATTGGAGGTCTTATTTTCGGTGTTGGATTTGCTACCCTTGGTTATTGTCCTGGGACCATAGCAGCAGCTGTTGGAAATGGATATCTCGATGGTTTAATTGGCGGAATGATTGGTATTATCATAGGATCAGGTATATATGCTGCTTTTTACAGTGATTGGAAAAAGAAAAGGCTGATTACTGAAGATAAATATAGTAGTCTGTCAATGTTTGATTCTATGAAAGGAAATCCATTCAGATATACATTACCTTTTTCAGCTATTCTCGTCATTTTTATGATAATACTTGAAATTGCAGAACTTTAGGAGGAATCATGCTAGAATATCCACACGAATTATTACACAATTTATCTGTTATCATGGCACTTCTGGCTATGGTTATTATGGTCTATGGCGTTATTGTTGCTTTTGTCAAACTTATATATTCAGAGCTTAGAAGGAAAGAAAGATTCATATGTTATGATGATAGAGAGGAACTACGGGTCAATCTGGGCTCATACATATTACTCGCTCTTGAAATCCTGATCGTAGCAGATGTTATAGAATCAATCTCCAATAGAACATATGAGGATTTAATCATACTGGCTGGCATTGTTGTTATCAGAACCATGATGGGTTATTTTCTGGATAAGGAATTAGCCTCCCATATCAGGCATAAAAAATAGAGTGCGGATATCCGCACTCTACGCTTTTTTGTTCAAATTACCATTTGCCTTTGCCAACGTGTCCGGCAATTTCAGCCTTGCACATCTGCTTTAGTTGCCACGCCATGTCTTGTGCTTTTTTGAAAATGTCGACGCATGGTGGATCCAGATCCAATTCTACTCCTTCATCTGCCAGTTCTTCGATTGCCATACAAAGATTTATGATATCCATGTGAATATCGTTTGTTCTGTCGGAGTTGATAATTTTATTTGTTGCCTCATCACTCAATAATTCAAACTTCTCTCTGGGTGCACCACACTTAGGGCATTTATCCCCTAATTTACTCTCCTCTGTTACATATCCACAAACTGAACATTTTAATAATTTTTCCATATATGCTACCTCCTTGGAATTTTATTTTATTGTGCATATATATTTTATCATTTATCTATGAAAAAACAATATAATTAGTTCAAATTCATAATAAAACTTAAAATTTTGTTGATTTCACAAACAATTAATCATTTAATTATGCGATTAAATTCGATTGAAATGTGATGGATATTATGTTATGATTTAGGAACCGACTGGTCGGTCGGAACGAAAATGACGGAGGCGTATTTTGAAAAACAGACTTGGAATAGTGTTAATGATAATATTATTGGTTGTTGCTATCACAGCATGCTCAACCAATCAAACCTCAGATGAACCGGAAGAGAGTTTTATTGCAGTTGAAATAGAAGTTTTGGAGCGGTCTCAATTATATATTGAGAATAATTTCACTGGCAGGACTTATCCAGGCAATGATGCTTATGTGTTGCCTACATTAATTGCAGAAGTGGAAGAGGTCTACGTGTCAGTGGGAGATCAGGTAGACAAAGATGATGCTTTATTTAAATTAGATAATAGCAGCATACAAAACCAGGTTGATCAAGCTAATGCGGCCTATCAATCTGCTTTAGCAAATCTTGCTATGACTACTGAGCAAATCAATGCTGCCAAAGATTCATTTATCAGAACAAAATCACTTTATGAGGCGGGCGTTGTTTCGAAAGCTCAATATGATCAAGCGGAGTTAGCGGCTTCAGAAAAACCACTAAATACGATTTCTAAAAGTGTGGAACAAGCAAGGCTTGCCTATAGACAAGCTGTTGACGCTTTAGATAACACATTGGTCAAAGCACCCATTAAAGGAACAGTGATATCAGTGGATGTAAAACAAGGCCAGATTGCATTGAATTCACAACCAGCTGTCGTAATTATGGATCTTGAGGAAATGACGGTTAAGATAAATGTTACAGAAGGAATTGTCAACAATCTTTTTATAGGGCAAGCAGTCGAACTCAAGATTGATTCAGCGGAAATAGAGATGCAGGCTGAAATCATCTCAATCGGTAATTCGGTAGATCCGGTGACAAATCTTTATAATGTGGAAATCTCACTCGAAAACAATGGCTTGTTGAAAGCTGGTATGTTTGCACAAGTCATTATCAATACAGATATAAGAGAGGACAGATTGTCAGTGCCTGGCAATGCGGTACTTGAAAAAGGTGGACTAAGCATAGTCTATATCGAAGTCGATGGAGTTGCTTATGAAAAGAATGTCACAACAGGACTCGATACTGGACAAAGGGTAGAAATCATATCCGGATTGGAAGAGGGACAAAGAATCATCATTAAAGGACAGAACTATATCAGTGACGGAAGCATCGTTAAAGTCGTAAGGGGTGAATAGACATGCTGTCAAGATTTTCAGTTAAAAGACCTGTTACGATTGTTATGATAGTATTGATAGTTGTGTTGATTGGGTCAGTCTCACTGTCAAAATTACCCATTGATCTTCTGCCTTCTATAGAGTATCCTGTTGCAGTCGTATCCACGTCATATTCCGGTGTTGGTCCCGAGGAAATTGAGACCCTTGTTACGCGACCCTTGGAAGATGTGCTGACAACAGTAGAGAACATTGATTCAATAAGATCAATTTCATCAGAAGGAAGGTCTCTAATTATTCTTCAATTTAACTTCGGTACAGATATGGAGTTTGCAGCCCTAGAAATGCGTGAAAAGATTGATCTGGTTAAAGGATTTCTACCTGAAGATGCCAGAAATCCGACTGTTTTCAAATTTGATCCCAATGCCATACCGATTATGTATCTGACAATTGAGAGTCAAGGAGACCTGTTTACCACCCAAAACCTGGCAGAGGATATCGTTAAGACTAGGCTAGAGAGGATTCAAGGGGTTGCCTCTGTTGAAGTTAGTGGTGGATACACTAAAGAGGTTCAAGTTCGGTTGATAGACAGCAAAGTCAAGGGATATGGATTGACCGGTGAATATATTTCTCAGATATTAACAGCAGAAAATCTCAATCTACCTGGAGGAGAAGTATATAAAGGGGACAATACCCTGACTGTGAGAACTATAGGAGAGTTTCAGAATGTAGAGGAGCTAAGCAATGCAAATATTCCTCTGCCGAGAGGCGGAACAGTAAGACTCAAGGACCTATCCAGCGTTGAACTGGTCAATACAGAGAGAACAAGTATTGCGAAGTATAATGGAGAAGACACCCTTGAGTTGACTATCATGAAACAATCAGGGGTCAATACGGTGGGTGTTAGCCAGCAGATAAAGCAGCAAATTACTACCCTTGAAACCGAGTATCCCAACATTGCTATAAAAGTGGTTTTTGATCAAGCTTCATTTATCAATCTAGCTATATTTCAGATGATAAGGAGTGCACTGTTGGGCGGTGCCCTTGCTATTGTAGTGCTATTGTTGTTTTTAAGAAACATCCGATCAACAGTCATCATAGCGATTGCTATACCGACATCAGTCATAGCAACATTTATATTGATGTATTTTATGAATGTCACCATGAATATCATGACTCTGGGAGGATTAGCTCTGGGAGTGGGGATGCTAGTTGACAATTCTATTGTTGTACTTGAAAACATATTCAGGCATAGGAATGAAGGATATGACAAGGAAGAGGCGTCTGTTCTCGGAGCCAATGAAGTTTCTACCGCAGTTTCCGCATCTACATTGACAACAATTGCGGTCTTTTTGCCCATTGTTTTTGTGCAGGGAATCACCTCAACGATTTTCAAGGAACTGGCTATGACCATTACTTTTGCATTGTTAAGCTCACTATTGATCGCACTGACATTAATTCCGATGATGTCATCGAAGCTTTTAACAGCAAAGAACATTAAATTAGATTCGGGAAAAGATGAAGAACTTCGCAATGAAAAAGGGTTTTTAAACAAAGTTAAAAAGTATTATAGAAAAACACTAAATGTCAGTCTAAATCATAGGCTTTTTGTGTTTATAATCAGCATAGTTATTTTTGTAGGAAGTTTAAGCACACTATTGACGATCGGCTCGTCTTTTTTCCCTGCTACAGATGAAGGTCAGTTAGATATCAGTATTAGATTGCCAATCGGTGCCGAATTAAAGGAAACCGAGATGGTGGCAACTGATGTGGAGAACATGCTTTATCAGATTCCAGAAGTTGAATATTTGTTTACCAGCATTGGGACAGGAGGAGGATTTGGCGGTTTCGCAGGCAGTTCCGGCAACAGAGCAAGCATATCAGTCACCCTTATTGGGTTATCTGAAAGAGATAGAAATACAATGGAAGTTGCTGATGAAGTCAGAAATCTGACAAAAGAAATTCCTGGAGCAGAGATTGGTGTAACATCTTCATCTAGAATGATGGCGGTAGGGTTTGGAGGAGGAGGCATCAGCATCGGTATAAGAGGCGATGATATATCTATACTCGAACAGATTAGTCTTGATATAAAAGATATAATGGAAAAAGTTGAAGGAACAAGAGAAATCGCTGTTTCACTGGAAGAAGGAATACCGGAGATTCAGGTGAGAGTAGATAAAGATAGGGCATCACAGTATGGATTGAATTCGTTTACAATTGCAACTACGGTCAAAAATACCCTTTCAGGCAACATAGCCACAAGATTGAAAATGGAAGGTGAAGAGATTAATGTAGTGATAGTAGGGGATGAATTGTATTCACAAAGCATTTCAAGTCTTGAAATGCTGCCGTTGACTACGCCTATGGGTAGTTCCGTTCCCCTCTCTCAAGTAGCTGAAGTCTATATGGCTAGAGGTCCAATCAGTATTCAACGTGAGGATCAGGCCAGAGTAGTTTCGGTCAGTGCGGAAACATATGGAAGAGATGTTCAGAGTGTGATGGATGATATCATTTTGGCTCTGGATGATTACAACATACCTCAGGGCTACATGTTGTCATACGGTGGAGAAACACAGATGATAGAGGATGCCTATAATGACTTGACCATGGTGCTTATTTTGGCGATAGTACTCGTATATATGATTTTGGCGGCTCAATTTGAGTCTTTGATACAGCCATTATCAATTATGTTCACCGTTCCATTGGCGCTGTCAGGAGGATTCCTAGGATTGTTTGTAACAGGCGTTGATTTAAGTGTACCGGCTATCATCGGTTTTATTGTATTGGTTGGTATCGTAGTAAACAATGCTATTGTTTTGGTAGATTACATCAACACAAGAAGAAGAGCTGGCGAGGATAGGCGGGAAGCTATTTTGAATGCGGGTCCAATAAGATTAAGACCAATACTTATGACTGCTATGACGACCATACTGGGATTGTTGCCCTTATCCCTGGGTATAGGCGAAGGAGCAGAACTACAAATGGCTCTAGCGATAGTTGTTATAGGCGGTTTGCTGCTTTCAACAGTTCTAACACTGATTTATGTGCCGGTTATTTATACGGTTATAGATGATATCGCAGAATTCTTCAAGAAAAAAATATCCGGTGAATCGGGGGTGCCGTTAAATGAGTGAAATGGACAAGCGTCAAGTCATACTGGACTCCGCCTTTCAGGTTTTCATGAAAAAGGGGTTTCACAACGCTAAAATGACGGATGTAGCTGAGAGCGCAGGTATTGGCAAAGGAACCATCTACGAATACTTTGACAGCAAAAAAGCTTTATTTGAAGAATCATTTATCAACAACCTAGAAATAGGTTATAATGAGATTAGAACTATATTTGATTCTGATAGCTGCTTCAAAGAAAAGCTTAGAAATTACCTGAAATTTAAGTACCATTATTTGAGTGTGCAAAGCAGTCTGGCTGAGAATTTTCTTGCTCATGGAGAACTGGTGTCGAAAAGGATTAAAGAAAGTTTTATGGTACATATGGTGAAGTATTACGATCACTTGAATCAACTGGTGAATCAGGGTATTAGTGAAAGGGTTCTGAAGGAGGATATTGATACTGAAATCATGGTTTCGTGTATAATGGGTATATCCAATAATTATCTGGGAATTAAAGTTTTGTTCAAAAAAGAAAATGAAATAGATTATGAAAAAATAATAAATTCGCTCTTATGCGGCTTTGGAAGTTGAGGAGGATTAAAATGAAAAAACGAATACTGATATTGATGATGATAATTGTACTAGTTGCTGCATTTCCAATCTACGCCACTGATTTACAGCCTGTCCCTGTAGCATTGGAGACAACGACTGAAACAACTGAATTGGAAGAGATAGCTTTGACAATGACACTGGAAGAGGCTCAGAAAATGGCTATTGAGAACAGCTATGCTATTTCGAATCTCAATAGAAGAGTGGAAGACACAAAAGACATGATCAGCAATCAGAAGGATCTTCAAAGCACGATGAGTGATTTGCTTAAAGCACCTCTTTATTTAATACCGAGTGACATAACAAATGACTACGTCAACGCCCTTATGATCAAGAAAGGATACGGTGTCAAGGGAGCCCAGGTACAACTGACTGTTTTGGAAAATACGCTTAACCAAACTAAAGAAGCATTAAAGATTGGAGCGGCATCAGCCTATTACAATGTCTTGCTGTCCCAAAAGGCTGTAGAGCTTAATAATGTGCTATATGGGAATGCACAGGGACACCTAAGAACGGCAGAAGTCAGATTTGAGAATGGTGTCATAACCAGGCTTGAACTTCTAAAGGCCGAGATGGCTGTCAATTCAGCGAAGACAGATTTATTCAATTCCGAGGATGATTTAAGAATCAAGCAGCTCGAATTCAATAATACAATTGGCTTGGATTTGGATCAGGAGGTTCTTCTGGTATCGGCGGTTGAATGGGTTGAAATGCCTGCCATTAGTCTTGAGGAAGCAATAATCTCATCATTAGAGACCAGACCGGAAATAGAGAATAAAAAGGCGGAGTATGAGTTAAAAGAGATTGAAGTCAGTGCGATCACTTCATATTATACACCTAATCTAAGACAACATAAATTTGCGCTTGAGGAACTGGAAGAAGCGAAGTATAACTATAACCAGACATATCGTGATATCGAACTGGATGTGAGAAGCAAGTATTTTGATCTTGTCAAATCAGAAAGAGCTATCATCAATATTAATGAAACAATAGAGTTGTCCAAAGAAGCATAAGAGCGAATTTATTATTTTTTCATAATCTATTTAATTTTCTTTTTTGAACAAAACTTTAATTCCCAGATAATTATTGGATATACCCATTATACACGAAACCATGATTTCAGTATCAATATCCTCCTTCAGAACCCT
>CAKMKB010000260.1:0-3451 GCA_927435965.1 uncultured Clostridia bacterium | reverse complement strand
ACTGCCCATAATGAAAAGATACGTTGCCTTGTTTAGGTGTGGGTGTTATTAGATAAGCGCATATTTCAAGTAAAAAATGAAACAGGAAAAACAATAAAAACTAACTCAAGTACTGATAAAATGGTACTTGACTTAAAGAGGAGAATTGAAATGAAGACTAAAAATAATATCGACTATGCATTGATGTTACCAGCAATTATTCTGACTTTAGCACTATCTATCCCATTAGCTCTCTTTAAAGAAGAGGGTGCGGCAATCGTCAGCAAGGTATTTGCATTCACCACTTCAAATTTCAAATGGGCATTTTTACTCTTTGGGTTTTTCTGTGTTGTTTTTCTGGTTTGGCTTGCTGCCAGTCGTTGGGGTAACATTAAGCTTGGGCAACCAGATGACAAACCAGAATTTTCTACCTATAGCTGGGCGGCGATGATTTTTTGTGCCGGTATCGGTATCGCCATTGTTTATTGGGCATTTATAGAGCCTGTTTATTACATGGGTGGACCACCTCTAGGTATTGAAGCAGGATCATTCTTATCTGCTGAGTGGGCTGGAATGCTGGGACAGTTTCACTGGGGTATAACACCTTGGGCTATATACACTATACCTACGATTCCAATTGCATACGCAATTCACGTAAAAAGAGCATCAACATTGAGACTTAGCACCGCATGCAAAGGTATAATAGGCAAGAGAGCAGAAGGACCTTTAGGCAAGCTTATTAATATACTGGTTGTATTTGCTATGATTGGCGGTGTAGGAACATCTTTGGGACTAGCTGTGCCTCTTGTAACTGCATTATTTGCGCACATGTTCAATATCCCGCAAAGCTTTCAACTGCAGCTGATCGTATTGTCAGTTTTTACAGGTTTGATATCGATTACCGTCTACGCCGGTCTTCAGAAGGGTATTGCTAGATTGGCCGATTTCAATACTTATATAGCATATTTCTTATTAGCCTTTGTGTTCATCGTTGGACCAACGGTATTTATATTGAACCTTTGGGTGAACAGTCTAGGATTGATGGCTAATGATTTTATCAGAATGAGTCTCTGGACTGACCCGATTGGAAATCTCGGTTTCCCAGAAGGATGGACTGTGTTTTATTGGGCATGGTGGATAGCTTATGCGCCTATGATGGGTTTGTTCGTGGCTAGAATATCCAGAGGTAGAACCATAAGACAAGTTATACTTGGAGAACTGGTTTTCGGTAGTATTGGATGTTGGATTTTCTTTGCAATATGGGGTGGATATGCTATTGATGTTCAAATATCAGGAGCTCTGGACGTTGCAACTATAGTAGGTGATCTAGGCACACCTGGAACAATCATAGCTATATTAAGTACACTTCCAGCGGGTAACTGGCTCATCATACCGGTATTCACAATTTTGTGTATTGTGTTTTTAGCTACAACCTTAAATTCTGCTGCCTTTACACTTTCAGCCCAAGTAACAAAAGAAATCAGAGGAGATGAAGAGCCAAACAAATGGAACAGGACTTTGTGGGCAATATTCCTAGGCGTTTTCGCGGTTGGACTTTTAGCAACAGGTGGTTTGCAGGCAGTACAGCTAGCATCTATTGTAGTCGCGCTCCCATTGATGCCGATTTTAATAACAATGCTGTTCTCACTTCTCAAATGGCTTCAAGAAGACTACGGAGATTTATTATCTGCTAAAGTAGTCTCACTAGAAGAGACACAAATTAAATCTATCAATGAATAGTAGAAAAATTAAATTATAGATTAACAGAATATATGTGGAGGCAAAACCGTAGCGGGTGGCGTCTCCGGATTGCATCAGAAAGAATTGCTAATAAAGTGGGTATTGTTATATAATGGTCTACAAACCAAGGAATATTATCAATAAAACATGGGTTTGAAATGGGGATGACATGGCAGAAAAAAGCTTTAAGATGAATGCTAAGGATTTCAAAGAAGTTATAGATAATTTATACGATGAAATAATGATTTTTGATGATGACTATAATCTGATCTATCTGAATAACGCATCTATGCGACATTATGGGATTCAAAAAACAGAATTCATAGGCAAAAAGTTTTCTGATTTAGATGAAGTCTATTGGGGGAATTCGACTTTACCTGATGTTTATCAAAAAAAGAAAATTGTTGCAAAAAGACAATTAACCAATCTTGGTGTAGACATCATTACAATATCTGTGCCAATACTTGACGATGATGGAAACATCAAATATGTTGGACAAAATGTAAACGATATTTATTATAAAAACGAATTTGATGAAAAAAGACAAATCGCCTCCGATATTTTTGATAGCAATGATAACGACGAAGAAGCTGAACTGTTCATATATGGCAGTGAAAAAATGTCTGCTATACTATCAATGGTTCATAAAATAAAAAACATCAAGTCGCCCTGCCTAATACTTGGAGAGACTGGAACAGGTAAAAGTCATCTGGCTAAATATATGCATCAGAACAGCAAACGGAACAAAAATTTATTTGTAAGCCTGAATTGTGCTTGCATGAACCCAAACCTTTTGGAATCGGAACTGTTTGGATATGTGAAGGGTGCATTTACAGGAGCAAATACTAACGGTAAACAAGGACTGGTTGAGATTGCAGATGGCGGTACTTTGTTTTTAGATGAAATATCAGAGATACCTTTTGATCTTCAGGCTAAGCTTCTTCAATTTATACAAAATCAGGAGTTTATACCAGTTGGAGGAAACCAGAGCAAAAAAGTCAATACAAAAATAGTTACAGCTACAAATCGTAGCCTCAAGAAAATGGTTGAACAAAAGGCCTTCAGAGAGGATTTATATTTCAGATTAAATACATTTGAAATTACAATACCGCCTTTAAGAGAGCGTATTGAGGATTTGAGAGTCTTGATTGATTATTATTTGACCTTATACAATAAATGGTATTATAGGAAATGTACAATCTCGAAAGAGGCTTTGAATGTATTGTTAAAATACTCCTGGCCGGGCAATGTCCGAGAAGTTGCACATGTTTTAGAAAAAATTATCGTATTAACAAAAAATCAAGAAATCATGATTGGAGATCTACCTAAGACACTTTTTGAACTCAACAACAAACAAAACTATCTAAGTGACGGTGAAGACAGATCACTCAACGAATTAATGTCGGAAGTCGAAAAAAAAATCATAATGGAGTGTTACAATAAGAATAAAACGAGTGTAGGAGTGGCTAAAGAGCTTAAAATTAGCCAACCAAAAGCATATCGCTTGATACAAAAATATATTGCAGATGAATAATAGCTAGTAAACAGACCTTTCTATCAAATGAAAGGTTTTATTTTTGTGCAAATGGACTGAATAAATATTTTTTTGCAGTGAATAAATATAATAAAAAAGTGGTATAATTCTAATTAAGAAACATTGTTTCATAATATACTTAAAGCAAACCCGATTCCAGATGAAAGGATTACTTGCATATGTACAGAGTGATGATAG
>CAKMKB010000259.1:0-5536 GCA_927435965.1 uncultured Clostridia bacterium | reverse complement strand
AACATGTATATCCTTTATGCCCAGTATATCGGAGGCAACAGCGCTGGATTCTCAGGAATATTCGGACCGGATGCCTTTGTAAGGCCTGACGACTTTGTTTATTCGGATAGACTCGAAGGCAGTGTGAGAACGATGATACATCTAAGGGAAAACTCAAGAGTTTTTCCAATGAATAGAGTGAAGTACAAACCATTGTTGCGATTTCGAAAGCCAAATTTTTATAGAGCATTATTCTAAATTTATCTAAGAAATACAAAATGAATCAGTTTTTTATGCCATTCTTTTAAAGAGGACTTTGTTTTCTCCAAGGCTGCTGAACTATAACTTTCTGCTATTATCGGATAAGGGTAAATGATACCTAAGAAACTTGATGGTTTTAAACCCTTTTGAATGGCCAATGTTGCAAGGGGGATTAAATCACCTGCTTTTTCAGAAACGATAGTGGCGCCGATGAGCAGACCTTTTTTATTAACCACAAGCTTAAGAAATCCAATTCGGTCATTATCAGTCCTTGCTCGATCGTTTTTATTCAATGGAAAATAGAGTGACTCCTTATATAAACCTTGATCTCTTGCCTGCGCTTCCGTCAGACCTACATGAGCTACTTCTGGTTTGGTATAAGTGCACCAAGTCACTTTTTTATAATCAACTTTTGAACCTAATCTAAATAAGACGTTACGGATTACGATACCCGCTTGATACCCTGCCATGTGGGTGAATAGATAAGGACCAACCACATCACCACAAGCATAGATATTGGATTCATGAGTGCGCAAGTTTTGATCTGTGATAATAAAACCCTTTTTATCACATTGCACCTTGGTGTTTTCTAGACCGAGAGACGCTGTGGCAGGCTTTCTACCTAAAGCAACGAGCAAAGTATCACCGGTGACTTCTATAGGAATACCACGTTCTTCAAACTGTACTTTCACATCGTTGTCGATTGAAACCACTTGCATAATGGCGGCATTTAAATGAATTTTCATACCAGCTCGAGACAGAGTATTTAACATCGTATCATGAACTTCAGGTTCGTCTCGCTGAAATAGCCTGGAAGACCGACTAATGATGGTTACATCTACTCCTAAGTGGGAAAAACCTTGTCCCAATTCCAGAGCAATAGAGCCAGAACCTAGTATTAGAAGCTTTTTAGGTAATTCAGGCAAATCAAAAATATCCAGATTTGTCTTGTAAGGAACTGATTGGAGTCCAGGGATTGAAGGAATTAGAGGGTCTGATCCGGTAGCAAGTACGATATTTCGGCCAGTGATTTTTTCTTCCCCAATCAGAACTGTATGATTATCCAAAAGATATGCTTTGCCTAAGAAAACATCAACACCCATTTTTTCAAAACGTTCTTTAGAATCATGGGGTTCAATTTGTTTGATGATGGATTGAATCCTGGTTTTTACAGCTTGCCAATCAACATTTATGGGTCCGGAATCAATGCCGTATTGAGAACCATCGTTCATAGCTGAGGCGATATGGGCAGATTTCAAGAAGGTTTTACTAGGAACACAACCGGTATTCAGACAATCTCCTCCCATTTTGTCGGACTCTATGAGAGCTACTTTAGCACCTATGGTAGCTATTCCGCTTGCCGTTACCAGACCAGCACTGCCAGCGCCTATAACGATTATATGATAATCATATTTCATCACAACCTCCTTCAAATCATTACTTGATTATATCATGAATGTTGAGTTTGTTATATACCTTTGGGAGTGTTATACTTTCTATATGAGTAGATAAATTCTTTAGATCAACTGTATGAAAGGATGGTATCCCGTGTATCATAGTGATGCCTGCAAGTTAAATGAAAAAATGGATATTAAAGCATAAAAAAATAGCTTTGTTTCTCCTGATTGCCTTAATTGTGTTTTTCAGTCCTTTTAGAACTCAATTCAGTATAGAAGAAGCAGGAGATTTTATTCGAAGTATTCAAGGTAATCCTTCGGCCCCATTGATTTATATAATGATATATATTGGAGGGGTCGTTCTGGCTTTACCAGGAATAGCGTTAACGCTTTTAGCGGCACCTATTTTCGGTTTTTGGCAAGGATTGTTACTGGTGATTATTGGGTCGAATATTGGATGTCAATTAACTTTCTGGATTTCTAGATGGCTAGGCGGAGATTTAATCCAAAAGATTATTCGAGCTGACACGTTTTTGGAAAAAGCTTCCAAACAAATAGAAAAAAATGGATTGATTTTCATGCTTTATGTAAGATTGATTCCTCTCTTTCCATTTAATGGCATTAATTATTTGTCCGGATTAACGAAAATCAGGTATAGAGACTATGCCATTGGTTCTTTAGTAGGAATGCTTCCTGGAACGACGGTTTATGTTTATTTATCTCACACAGCAACTGATATTCAAAACAATCCATTGGGGATAATCGTATCAGTTGGCGTATTGCTGGGATTCACCTTGATAATATCTGTTGTTAAAAGGAAAAGCAATTTGAGTTGAAAAAGGATAAAAAAATGATTGATACTAAAATAAGACCGTTAGTACAGACTTTATTTAATGATATGGGGAGATGGTTGGTCAAAACGAAAATCCAACCCAATCAAATAAGTATAGGAGCATTTGTGGCAGGGTTATTTTCAGCGGGTTTTATTGCCTTTGGACAGGTTTTTTCAGCAATTGCCTTGCTTTGGGTGTCGGGACTTCTTGATGTACTTGATGGTACGGTTGCGAGACTATCTGGTAAAACATCGCGTTACGGTGCTTATATGGATCTAATTTTTGACCGTCTGGTTGAGAGCTCCTTTGTCTTTGGTTTTGCAATATGGCACAACCAACATCATTGGGTTTTTTATTTGTTTTTTATCGGGGTTATTTTCAACTTTTCAACTTTTATGGTAGCGGGAGCCTTGTTTCAAAACAAAAGTGATAAAAGCATATATTATGATTTTGGTTTGGTGGAGAGAACAGAAACCTTTATTACGTTCACTCTGATGGCTTTATTTGCCCAAGTAGCGGTATATATACTAATGGTATTCAATCTATTGATGTTTTTAACAGGCATTGTACGTTTTTATCGAATCTGTAAAATATTTAGAAAAGGTGATTATTAGAATGATGGATTCATTTCCTGATAAAGTAGACTTTCTCTTGGTGGGAGGAGGTCATGCTCATGTGAATTTGATTTACAACCTAAGAAAGAAATTAACTCAAAAGGAGACAATTCTTCTTGTTTCTGAAGACAATTACCAATATTATTCTGGGATGGCTTCTGGATTTTTAGAAGGGATTTATTCTTTAGAGGAAATGACATTTAACTTGCCGAAAATGTGTCAGGAGCATGGCATATCTTTTATCAAAGGAAAAGTGACAAGGATTGATACTACGAGTCAGAGGATATGGATTGATTATGAGCACACAGTAGGTTATCAATATTTATCACTGGATATAGGATCGAGAATTGCCAGACCAACCTTTACTTTGAATATAAAGAATCACTTACCCATCAAGCCATGGTCAAATTTGACAATGATTAAAGAATGGATGTTCAAGGCTAACCCAAATGATTGTTGGATATTGATTGGTGGTGGAGCTGCAGGTGTCGAGATTGCATTTGCTTTGCGGGCAGGCTTTGAGAAGATGGAGAAAAAGGGAATAAACATAACAATCATTCATAGGTATGCAGATATTTTAAAAGATTATCCCGTAAAAACAAGAAAAAAAATAATTCAATATCTAGAAAGAAAAAACATCACTATACAGTGTAACTCTCAAATAACGCAGGTTTTCGAGACTGCAATAACTTTAAATAATCAGGAAACGATTCCGTACCAAAAAATCATCTTTACCACAGGTCCAATAGCACCAGGTTTATTTGAAGGTACAGGATTGAAATTGGATAATAAAGGATATATGCTGGTTGATCCAAATCTAAGAAGTATCTCGAATCCATTTGTTTTCGGGGCAGGAGATTGCATCGGATTTGAAGACTATCCTAATATCAAGAAAGCAGGGGTTTATGCCGTTAGACAGGCGTCCTATTTATGTGAAAATCTGGTCATGCTTAATGAAGGAAAAGAATTGAAAGCTTACTATCCTCAACAGGACTATCTATCCATTATGTCACTGGGACACAAAAAAGCAATACTACATTATAAAGGCTTGTATTGGCTAGGAATGTGGCCTTGGAAAATTAAGAACTGGATAGATATGAAGTTTGTCAAAAAAAGTTAAAAACAAAGAAAAAGCTGCCATCTGAACTTGAACAGATATTTGGCAGCTTCTGTTATTGATAGATAAAAGTATCTTCTTTTTCAATATTTACCACTATACGGTAAAAATCACTATTTTCATTAAACTTTTCAATGATATCATTTCTTAATGCTTCAATATCTTTATTGTTTAGAGTGTCAACTACAACAACATCGAATACAATAATTTTCTGGCCCCTTTCGTTGACAATTCTAAAATCATGAACATCCTTTATACTGTCATAGTCACTTGTGATTTTTTCAAGTATTTCTTTGTTGATTTGTGTACTGTCACATGCGTCCTCGACTGGATCGATGTGTATAACCAATTCAACACCAAATTTCTCCTTTACTCTGTTTTCAATAGTATCGATAATAGCATGAGCGTCAGAGAAAGTATAATCACATGACATCTCCACATGTATGGTGGCAAGCTTGGTTTCAGGCCCATAGTCATGTATGATCAGATCATGTACACCGTCTATACTATCGAATTTTTTGATGAAATTGACAATATTATAGTATTCCTCAGCTTTTGGCGGGGATCCTATAATGGCGTTGAGCGTCTCTTTAAGTATTGTCACACCATTGTAGCCGATAAATAATCCAACAAATATTCCAGCAATTCCATCGAAAGAAAAAACCGTGTATTTTGAGAGAATAAAAGAAATCAATACGACACTAGTTGCTAATACATCAGCAACACTATCTACAAAAATAGCGTCCAGATTGTGAGAATCTATTTTTCTATTAAGCTCTTTGTTAAAGAAGGCCATCCATAACTTCACTAAAATTGAAATGACCAATATCAAAACAACATACCACTTAAATATTACAGGCTGTGGATTGATAATCCTGAGGACAGAAGATTTGATCAACTCATAGCTGAACAATAGAATTATGACAGAAATGATCATGGCCGAAATATATTCTGATCGCCCATGTCCGAAAGGATGATCCTTATCAGCTGGTTTGTCAGCCAATGTGAAACCGATGAATGATACCAAGTTAGTTCCCAAGTCAGATAGATTGTTAAAGGCATCGGCGGTTATTGAAATACTAAGGGCAACTAATCCAATACTATCCATGTTAATCTGACCCCGAGTAATGGACGAATCTGCATAAGATCTCAGCAACTCCCAATTCAGATCTTCCATCTTTAAAATTGAGCCATATTCATTGGCATCAACAAAGGTTTGCAGGAGTTTTTCGAATGACTTCCAGCTGTTTTTGTACATCTGCTTCCTGCGCGGCTTCATCCAGATAATATTTCCATTCCGCTTTCAGGCTGTCGTTAGGGTGACCTTCTAGCCAC
>CAKMKB010000258.1:0-13875 GCA_927435965.1 uncultured Clostridia bacterium | reverse complement strand
TATTTGGTGAAAGCGAGGGCAAGGATCACAAGGGAATCTATCCTTCTTCAGTAAACTTCACATCTGATTTACACTCGATGGGGCAATATATTCAAGACGGTGAAAGGCATATTTTTGAAACAGTTATCAAAATTGCTGATCAAAATAAAGAAATTTTAGTGCCTGAAGACGAAAACAACTTAGATGGTCTGAATTATTTAAGTGGTAAAAGCCTGGAATATATTAATGAAAAGGCGCTCGAGGGCACATTTTTAGCACATGTTGAAGGTGGTGTACCAAATTGCATCATATCGATTGATACATTAGATAGTTTTAACTTAGGAAAGCTCATGTATTTTTTCATGGTCAGCTGTGGTATCAGTGGATATATGCTTGGGGTTAATCCCTTTAACCAGCCAGGGGTGGAAGCCTATAAAGAAAACATGTTTGCTTTGCTGGGCAAACCAGGATATGAAGAACTTCGCGAGAAACTTTTAAGTTGATTCTGATCAATAAAAATGTTATAATACTGAAGTTTTCAGAGCAATGAGAGGAGTTAGCATGGGGCATTTTATTAAAGTTTTTTTGATATCCCTTTTGTGTTTTGTCTTGACGATAGGGGCTGGTATTTACACCTACATCAGATTTTTCAATCCATATGACGGACAGGATTACACATATGTGGAGAATCCTGCTTGGGATAAGAATTTTGACGAGATTGAAGAAGATGATTTGACACCGCTTGAAAAAGCGATTAGAAACTCTAAGCGGGTCAATATCCTGGTAATGGGACTTGAAGGACCCAGAAGTGATACAATGATGGTCGTGAGTTTTGACAGAGCCACTGCGGATGCGAATATCATAGCCATACCAAGGGACACTTATTTTCATAGAGAAGGCTATGAAGCCCAGGGTCAGAAAAAGGTCAATGCAATCTATTCAGCCTCTGGCGCACAAGGTGTTATGAGAGTGTTTGAAAACATGCTGAATATTCCTATACACAATTATATAACAGTAGATTATGAAGGTGTGAGAAGATCAGTTGATGTTATCGGCGGCGTCGAAGTTGACGTTCCATTCCACATGGAATATGAGGATCCATATGACGACCCACCACTATCAATCAACATCCCAAAAGGGCTGCAGGTACTAAACGGACAAAAGTCACTTGAGTATTTGAGATATAGACACAACAATGATTGGACAGTGGGGTACCCTAATGGAGATTTGGGAAGGATTGAAGCGCAACAGGCGTTTATGAAAAATGCGATTAAAAAGACTTTAAGTTTCCGATTGCCTGTCGTTATAAGAGAAATCTATCCCTACATTAGGACAGACCTGACTTTGGCAGATATGCTCTTGCTTGCTGGAGATGCAGTCAATTTTTCAACGGAAAACTTGGAAACTGCAATGATTCCAGGGTACGCTACCATGATTGATGGGCTGTCATATTACGTACATGATCCTCGGTTGGTAAGTGATATGATTGATGAACTATATGACATCGAACTAGAATAAGAACTCTTTGAGGAGTTCTTTTACATATTGACCAAAGCGAACCTCAAGGAGGATCAAATGATAGTTACAGCTTGCGAAATAGAACTAATGATTTATGAGAGCAATTCCTTGAAGGACAAAAGACAGGTGATAAAAAGCATCATCAATAGATTGAGGGAACGATACAATGTATCGGTCAGTGAGACGGATTATCTGGATAAATGGAACAGATCAAAAATAGCAGCTGTAACGGTATCGAATTCTTTTGTCTTTGGAGAACAAGTAATAGACAAAATAGTAGGATTTGTTAACAATGATACAAGAATAGAAATAATTAGCGTGGAGAGATATGTCTATTGATTGAAATTGATCTTATTTTAGAAAAACTAAAAGAAAGCTACCCAGATGCTCGATGCGAACTCGATTATCAGTCACCGTTTCAACTCTTGATTGCAACAATTCTCAGCGCACAGGCTACTGATAAAAGCGTCAATAAACTGACCAGAACCTTGTTTAATGATTATCCTGATCTTAAAGCCTTTTTAGAATTATCTGAAATGGAAATAAGTGATAAAATAAGAGAAATAGGATTATATAAGAGTAAGTCAAAGAACATTTACAGGCTTTGTCGGATATTAATAGACGACTATAAAGGTAAAGTACCCGAAACCTTTGAAGAGCTAGTTACTTTGCCGGGAGTGGGTAAAAAAACAGCCTCAGTAGTATTGTCAGTGGCATTTGGCATCCCTGCACTGGCTGTCGACACACATGTATTTCGCGTGACGAGGCGGATTGGATTGACCAAACAGGACACACCGGACAAGGTAGCAGATGATCTCATGGCCAAGATCAATAAAAACAAATGGATAATAGCTCACCATCTTTTTATCTTTCATGGAAGAAGGACTTGTAAGGCAAGAAATCCTGATTGCGAAAATTGTATTATAAATAAAGAATGCAAAAAAATTGGTATATGATATAATTAATAGTTGTGGAGGGGAAATGCCATTTAATATCGTTTTATTTGAACCTGAAATACCACAAAACACAGGAAATATAGTCAGAACGTGCGCAGCCACAGGCACGGATTTGTATCTTATCAGACCTCTTGGCTTTTCTGTTTCAGATAAGTATCTGAAAAGAGCAGGATTGGATTATTGGAAATTAGCCAATATATATTATTATGACAGCTTGGATGACTTAATTGATGAAAAAGGAAGTGATCGTTTTTACTTTGTGACTACTAAAGGGAAAAAGTGTTATAGTACTAATACATATTCCGATGGTTGTTTTTTTGTGTTTGGAAAAGAGACTGCAGGATTACCTGAAACGATTCACAATTTGTATTCTGATCAAAGAATCAAGATACCAATGGTAGAAGATCCGCATGCTAGATCTTTGAATTTGTCAAATTCTGTATGCATAGTCCTATATGAGGCATTGCGACAAGAAGGGTTTAAAAATCTTACTTGATATGAGGGTTAAAGGATGATTCAAGTTATTGGTGTTGTTGGTGGACTGGGGTTATTTCTTTTTGGAATGATATTCATGAGCGATGCCTTACAACGTGTAGCAGGATCTCAATTAAAAAGTCTCCTGGCAGCACTTACCAAAAAAAAATTCTATGCTGTAATAATAGGAATCATTGTAACCATTGTTCTTCAGAGTTCCTCAGCTACAACAGTTATGACTGTTGGATTTGTCAACGCCGGACTATTGAATCTCAATCAGGCTATTGGAATAATAATGGGCTCCAATATAGGTACAACAGTTGTGACTCAACTGATATCATTTAACTTTGAAATTTTCGCACCATTAATAATTGCAGTCAGTGTTGCTTTGTTCCTTGTTTTCAAGGATAAAAAGCTAAAAAACACTGCAAACATACTGATAGGTTTTGGAATCCTGCTTATGGGTATGGGTTTGATGAAAGATGCGATAGCGCCATTAAGAGATTCACAAGCTTTTGCAGAAACAATTGTAAGATTTAACAATCCGTTGTTCGGGCTTATGATTGGACTGGTCATCACCGCTATCCTTCAAAGCTCAGCTGCGACTGCAGGAATACTGATCGCAGTAGCAGGAAGCGGCTTCATGGATATAGGCATGGCATTCCCGGTACTACTTGGATCCAATATAGGAACTTGCGTAACTGCGCTGTTATCTAGTATAGGAACTAATAAGACAGCCAAAAGAGCAGCAATGATTCATGTAATCATAAAGGTGATAGGTGCTGCCGTTTTTCTGGCATACCTCAGATACCCAGTGCAAAATTTTGTGGCGATGATAGATCCATTTAGGATCGAAAGACAGATAGCCAATGCCAACACTATTTTCAATGTGATAACTGTATTGATGCTTTATCCTATTTCTGATAGAATTGTATCCCTGTCTTACAAGCTTGTCAAAGGTGCGGATGAGGTTAGAAGAGAAGATCTGAGATATGTCAATGAGGGGCTTATAAAAACGCCTGAACTGGCTGTTGTCCAACTTAAGAAAGAGATAATGAGAATGTTCAACATTGTCGAAAAGCAACTAGAATTATCAAAAAAAACACTATTAGCTTATGACAAAAAACTTTGCCAATACGTTCTTAATAATGAAATTGTTATCAACAAAATAGAAGCTGGGTTATTTGATTACATAATAAAATTGACAGGACAAAGCCTAATCAGTATCCAGATAGACAAAGTAGCAGTTATGTCAAAAACAGTGACAGATTTGGAAAGAATTGCGGATTTGGCAGAAAATCTTACAGAGCTTTCTATGGTAACTCATGACAATAAGATGGATTTTTCTGAGGATGCGAGGGAACAACTAGAAACACTATTTAATAAAGCTATTGAGATGTATCTATTGGCTAGGCATATTTTTGAAACAGAGGATTTATCAAAGAAAAATCTGGTTATATCATTACATGAAGACATTGAAAGTTTATCTGAAGAGTTTCAGATAAGCCATGTTAACCGGGTAAGCAAACAAATCAGCAACACACAGTCAGAGATAGTTTTTTTGGATGCTTTAAGCAACTTGGAAAGGATAAGCAACCATTCTAAAAACATAGTTCAGTCTGTAACGAGATTAGGTATTTAATTTTTAAGTTATTTAGGAGGCGCAATGAGGGTTGCAATAGAATTAATTGGGGGTCTGGGATTATTCCTTTTTGGGATGAGCTTCATGGGGACTGCTTTACAAAAAGCAGCCGGATCAAAGATGAGAGGCATATTAGCTGCCTTGACAAACAATAGAGTTATTGGTGTGATTGTGGGATGTGTTGTTACAATAGTTGTTCAAAGCTCATCAGCCACTACAGTTATGACAGTAGGTTTTGTAAATGCTGGGCTGATGAATCTCAGCCAAGCTATTGGCGTAATAATGGGAGCTAACATTGGAACTACAGTGACAGCTCAGATGGTCGCTTTTAATCTGACTGATATTGCTCCATTGGTAGTAGGTCTTGGAGTAGCTTTCTACTACGGATCCAAAAAAAAGAGAGTAAAGGAAATTGCAGAAATCTTTATTGGGTTTGGCATTCTATTTCTGGGTATGGCATATATGAAAAGTGCCATTGAACCATTGAAAGAATCTTCGGTTTTTATGGATGCGCTACTTAATTTTAGAAATCCTATCCTAGGAATTATTACAGGATTTGTTATTACTGCAGTGTTGCAAAGCTCATCTGCTACAACCGCTTTATTGATAGCAGTTGCGGGGAGTGGTCATTTAACAATAGAGATGGCATATCCGATACTCTTTGGCGAGAATATCGGGACGTGTGTAACTGCGATGCTGGCTAGCATCGGTGCCAATAAAACGGCGAAGAGGGCAGCCTTGATGCATTTGGTTTTCAATGTGGTTGGAACAATAATATTTATGATATTCTTAAGACTGCCGGTTCAGTATCTCGTTCAACTCATATCACCTACACACATAGAGAGACAGATAGCCAATGCACACACTTTGTTCAACATTATATCCGTAATTATTATGTTCCCATTTGCCAATCAAATCGTTAAACTATCAGAAAAACTCATTAAAGGCGAAGATGTTGATAAAGAAGACGCGTTTAAGTATTTGGATAAAAGGCTACTTGCCACACCTTCTATAGCATTGGACCAGTTTTCCAGAGAGGTTTTGAGAATGGCAAAAATGGTAGAGGAAGAGTTTGTAGACGCCCGTTTGGCGTTGCTTAACGGCGATGAGGATATGGTTTATTCGGTTTTCGAGAAAGAGAAAATTGTTAACACAATGGAAAAAAATCTATTGGATTACATTGTTGATTTATCTAAATATCCTCTGACCAGTGCGCAAAGAGATAAGATAACTACGCTAATGAATACCATCAATGATGTAGAAAGAATTGGGGATCATTCCGATAATATTGCAGAGTTGGCATTGTATAATATAGAAAATGGTTCTGATTTTTCAGAACAGGCAATTGAAGAGCTAAATCAGATGATGGATACAGTTCATGAGGCTTATAAGTTGGCTATTCTAACCTTCAAGACTGCTGACAGTGAACTGGGTATAGCAGTTTTTGAAAAAGAAAAAATAATCAATAACATGGAGAAAAAATACAGAAAGAATCACATGGACCGTCTAAATGATGGATTATGTTCAACCAGCACAGGTATAGTATTCCTTGATACTCTAAGTAATCTGGAAAGGATTGGCGATCATTCGACTAATATGGCAGAGTCAATAATAGAGGTAATCAACAAGGGGAAAGTTCTGATTGATATCAAAGGGGATCATTAGATTAGGTTAGATTAATCTATAAAATAAATGAAAATGAAAAGGTGGTAAAGAGATATGAGTAAATTATATGATGTTATTATACTTGGAGGTGGACCTGCAGGTCTGGCAGCTGGGCTTTATGCAGGTAGGGCTAGATTGGAGACGCTGATAATTGAGAAAGAAAAAGAAGGCGGAATGATTATCCAGACAGAAGAGGTTGACAATTACCCTGGAGCCATAGAAGGTGAAACAGGACCTTCATTAATCGAGAAAATGATAGCACAGGTTGATAGATTCAAGACGGAAAGAGTGATTGATACCATCAGCGAGGTAAATCTTACCTCAGAAGTAAAAACGCTTAAGGGAAAAAAAGAAGTGTATCAGGCCAAATCTGTCATTATAACTACAGGAGCTAGACCCAGATTGATTGGTTGTCCGGGAGAAAAAGAGTTTATGGGCAAAGGCGTTTCTTATTGTGCTACATGTGATGCCGCTTTTTTTGAAGGCCTTGAAGTCTTTGTAGTTGGTGGTGGCGATACAGCGGTGGAAGAAGCAATATTTGTATCCAAATTTGCCAGAGCAGTACACATTGTTCATAGAAGAGATGAGCTAAGAGCCGCTAAATCTATTCAAGAGAAGGCTTTTGCGAATAAAAAGATAGATTTCATATGGGATTCAGAAGTCATAGAAATTAAAGGACAAGGCTTGGTTAGTGGGATTTCTATCAGAAACATAAAAACCGGAGAAATCACAAACATTGAAGCAAGTGAAGAAGATGGCATCATGGGAGTATTTGTGTTTGTTGGGTACGATCCCATTACAGAGCTGTTTCAAGGTGTCATAGAGATGGAAAACAATTATATCATCACTGATGTAGACATGAAAACGAATTTACCAGGCGTTTTTGCTGCTGGTGATGTCAGAAAAAAATCCTTAAGACAAGTGGTCACAGCTACTGCTGATGGCGCGATTGCAGCGGTGCAGGCAGAAAAATATGTTGAAGGCATGTAATAAAAAATGATTCGTTTATACACCAAAAAAGTTCAGAATATTTTCTGGGCTTTTTTAGATAGGCGTATATGTCTAGGGAAATCCATAAGTTTGACTTTTTTGTCACTATATATCTGTTGTATTTTAAATGGGAAAAAGATATAATGAACTCAACGACATTAGTCGAATGAATTAAATTTGGGGGTTTTATAATGAAAAAAGTTATAGCGATTGTTTTAACAGTTATGTTACTGAGTATGATGCTTGTGGGATGCAACACGGCTCCAAAAGTGGCCGAGTCCGAGATTATTCTGATTACCGATAAAGGAAACATTGACGACAAATCATTTAATCAGGGATCATGGGAAGGCGTAGTTGAGTTTGCTACAGCCAACAATAAGACACATACTTACATCAAGCCGGAAGAGGTTTCTGATGCCGGTTATCTGGCTGCTATAGATCTGGCAGTCAAGGCAAAAGCAAAAGTAATCGTAACACCTGGTTTTTTGTTTGAAGTTGCTATTTATGAAGCTCAAACCAAATATCCTGATGTTAAGTTTATCCTTCTTGATGGCGTACCTCACACTGCTGACTGGCAAACATTTGAAACCAAGGAAAATGTGGCAAGTATCCTGTATGCAGAAGAAGAATCTGCTTATTTAGCTGGATACGCGGCAGTAATGGATGGCTTCACAAATCTAGGATTTA
This sequence comes from uncultured Clostridia bacterium, assembly GCA_927435965.1. Lineage (GTDB taxonomy): Bacteria > Bacillota > Clostridia > Tissierellales > Dethiosulfatibacteraceae > 38-11. The sequence goes on along the minus strand of CAKMKB010000258.1, from coordinate 5,964 downwards.
TGGGCGGTATGGCTGTACCTGCTGTACAGGCTTTCGGATATGGATTCCTGCAAGGGGCTGAAGATGCGGCTGTTGAACTTGGTCTTGCTGATGGGGCTGTAAAAGTCACCTATCACTATACAGGAAACTTTGATGAAAATGATACCAATAAAGCTACTGCCAAGACTATGTATCAGGAAGGCGTAGAGGTTATATTCGCCGCCGGCGGTTCAGTAGGTAAAAGTGTAATGTCAGCAGCAGCTGAATCCGATGCAAAGGTAATCGGCGTTGACGTTGACCAGAGATATGACAGCGAGACGGTGATCACATCTGCCATGAAAGGTCTTGGAACATCAGTTATAGATGTACTTGATTCAATTTTCAATACAGACAGCTTTGCCACATACGGTGGAAAAACAACATACTTCAATGCAGCCAATGATGGCGTAGGACTTCCAACAGTTGTTTTAGGAGAAGCTGACGGTAATGCTTTCGATAGATTCAGCACTTTCGATAAGGCTGCGTATGATGAATTATACGCAATGGTAGCAGCTGGAGACTTATCAATTTTGAGGAATATCACAGTTGCAGATGCCACAGGATATGCAACTGCACAAGAGCTTACATCTCAATTGGGATTGGTAAAAGTCTCAGTTACTACTAGATAATCTTGTAAAACTCATTACCTGACATACTGGCCTTAGCCTTATGCATGTATGAACAAAAGGATGGGGGAAGGCGAAAGCTTTTCCTCATTTTGTCATATATTAAATCAAATTTAAATCGTTATATATCAAATCAATTAGAAGAGGTCAAAGTGGAAAATTATATTGTTGAAATGCGAAATATCACAAAAGAATTTCCCGGCATAATAGCCAATGACAATATTACCTTAAACCTTAAAAAGGGAGAGGTTCACGCATTACTGGGAGAGAATGGAGCAGGAAAATCTACCCTGATGAGTGTTTTGTTTGGATTGTACAAAGCGGAGAAGGGCGAAATAATAATTAATGGTAAAGCCGTAAACATCAATAATCCCAATGACGCAAATGCCCTGGGAATAGGGATGGTTCACCAGCATTTCAAACTCGTGGAGGTTTTTACCGTACTTGAGAATATTATTCTTGGCGTAGAACCAATCAGCAAGGGATTTCTGGACAAATCACAAGCCAGAAAGAAAATTATTGAGCTTAGTGAAAGATATGGCCTGAAAGTAAATCCAGATGCTCTGATCGAGGATATTTCTGTAGGTATGCAGCAGAGGGTTGAAATTATTAAAATGCTTTACCGAGAAAATGAAATATTAATTTTTGACGAGCCAACTGCTGTTTTGACGCCACAGGAAATCAAAGACTTATTAAAGATTATGAGAGGACTGGCTGAAGAAGGCAAATCTATCTTATTCATAACCCATAAGTTAAATGAGATTATGGCACTAGCAGACCGATGTACCGTACTTAGAAAGGGCAAATGCATTGGAACGGTCGATGTAAAAGATACAACAAAAGAAGAGCTTTCCAAAATGATGGTAGGACGTGATATCAGCTTCAGCATTGAAAAGGAAAAAATGGAAACTGGAGATGTGGTGTTGTCTGTTCAAAATGTGACCGTCGCCTCTAAACTCCACAAAAACAATGCTGTGAAGAACGTTTCCTTTGATGTGAGAGCTGGAGAGATTGTTTGTCTTGCAGGGATCGATGGCAATGGACAGACAGAATTCGTATCGGCTCTGACAGGATTAGAAAAGACTAATGAGGGGACTATGCTACTTTGTGGACAAGACATAACTAAGGCTTCTATCAGACAGCGCTCAATTACTGGCATGAGCCATATACCAGAAGACAGGCACAAACATGGCCTTATTCTTGATTACACGCTAGAGGAAAATCTGGTCCTTCAGAGATATTGGCAACCGGAGTTTCAGAAGAATGGTTTTATACGGTTTAATGAAGTAAGGCAATATGCTGAAGGTTTGATTGAAAGGTTTGATGTAAGAAGCAGTCAAGGGCCTATTTCTGTTGCAAGAAGCATGTCGGGGGGCAATCAGCAGAAGGCTATCCTAGCCCGTGAAATCGACAAGAAACATGAGTTATTGGTAGCTGTGCAGCCAACTAGAGGGCTTGATGTAGGCGCTATAGAATACGTACACAAGCAGCTTGTTGCCAGGCGCGATGCAGGGAAGGCTGTATTTTTAGTATCCCTGGAACTTGAAGAGGTAATGAACGTGAGCGACCGTATCTTAGTCATATACGAAGGTGAGATTGTCGGCGAGCTCGACCCCAAGGAAACAAATATGCAGGAACTGGGCTTGTACATGTCCGGCGCTAAACGAAATACTGGAAAGGAGAGCCACAATGCAGAATAAGAATAGTTCAAAAAGACAATTCAGATTCAATGCTCATAGCTTAACTCACAGCAAAGGATTCTCCTCGTTCTCATCAGCGCTAATGGCAATCCTACTTGGTCTGATTTTCGGGTTCATAATTATGATAATTGCAGCACCAGGTAACGCTATTTCAGGATTCAGCTATGTTGTCTTCGGTGGTCTAAGTCGTATTGGGGATGTTTTCTATTTCGCAACGCCTATCCTGATGACAGGCTTGGCGGTGGGATTTGCATTCAAGATGGGACTCTTCAATATAGGTGCTTCAGGTCAATATACCATGGGTATGTATTTCGCTCTTTATGTTGGCTTCATGTGGGATCTGCCAGGAGAGCTGCACTGGATAGTGGCTATTATCGCAGGCATGGTGGGCGGTATGTTGTTTGGTCTCATTCCGGGTATTTTTAAAGCGCTTTTGAATGTTAATGAGGTCATTACCTCAATCATGTTCAACTATATCGGCATGTATCTTGTCGATATGCTAATTCAGGGTAACGCAATCATGTATTCATCTCCAACCTCGCGTACTAGATACCTGCCAATAAATGCAAAGATTCCTTCCCTTGGTATTCAAGGCTCTAATGTTAACTTGGGAATAATACTTGCGGTACTTATTGGCATCATACTTTATATTGTTCTTCAGAAAACAACCTTTGGTTATGAATTGAAAGCAACAGGGTTTAACAAGTACGCAAGTGATTATGCAGGTATGCGAGGCAAGCGAAATATTATTCTAACAATGGCTATAGCAGGTGGTCTTGCAGGCCTTGGAGGAGCATTTTTTATTCTCGCACCAACGGCTATAACGGGCAGCAGCATGACCTACGAACCAATCAATATCATTGCGGCAAATGGCTTTAATGGCATTGCGGTTGCTTTATTAGGGCATTCTCATCCCATAGGAATTATTTTTTCATCAATTTTCGTCTCGCATATACAGAGAGGTGGTACCTTGACGAGTCTGGTTGGTTACAAGCCAGAGATTATAGATGTGGTTATAGCAGTCATCATCTATTTTTCAGCTTTTGCAATGATTATGAACGCAGCTCTGTCAGGATTTGTAAAGAATAGGTTGCTGAAAAAAAATGAAGCTTCAAAAGACTCAGAACCGGATATTAAGGAGGCAGAATAATGGGTACGGTATATTATTTAGTGCAAAACATGCTGCCGGTGGCTATTCCTTTGCTTCTGGTTGCTCTTGGGGGAATGTTCAGTGAAAGAAGCGGGGTTGTCAACATCGCATTGGAAGGAATTATGCTTTTTGGTGCCTTCTTTGGTGCGCTATTTGTATTGACTGTGCAAAAATCCTCAATGGATGCCCAGACCATACTTATCCTTGGTATGATTGTTGCTGCGTTATCCGGATGGATTTACTCATTGCTGTTATCCTTTGCATCTGTCACAATGAAAGCAAATCAGGTTATAGTAGGAACAGCTCTAAATCTGTTGATTCCTGCGGTTATTCTTCTGTTTTCTAAAATGACTTTCAATAGTGACGGGATTACTACTAATTTAAGCTTTTATATCCGAGAAATTCCCATACTCAGTAAGATTCCCGTTTTAGGTGAGCTGTTTTTTCAGAGAACCTATTTGACAGTACTAATAGGATTCGCGTTTTTGATTATTTCAACAATTATTCTTTATAAAACAAAATTTGGATTGAGGCTTCGTGCCTGTGGCGAGCATCCTCATGCCGCTGATTCAGTGGGTATCAATGTCTATTTTATGAGATATGCTGGTGTCAGCTTATCTGGCATATTGGCGGGTATAGGAGGATTCTTCTACTCAGTAGGAATAACTGATGGAAATGTCAGTGGGCACTCTGGTGTGGCAGGATTTGGATTTTTAGCATTGGCAGTTATGATCTTTGGACAATGGAAGCCAATAAGAATTCTGTTTGCGGCTTTGTTCTTTGCCTTTTTGCGAACATTGGCATACTCAGTCTCACTTATTCCGTTTCTTGATAATCTTGGCATAAACCAGACATATTATAAAATGCTGCCTTATATAGCCACTATGGTTGTTCTTGGATTCACGTCTAAGAAATCCAGAGCACCAAAGGCGGAGGGTATACCTTACGATAAATCACAAAGATAATTCATTGATAGCAAAATGACTTCAGTTTAGACTAGCTGAAGTCATTTTTGAGTTGATAAGCTTGAAATAGTGGAATATTTTAAAATTAGCTTTATTTTTTTGTATTTTTTTGGTAAAATTAGAGAAGTAACGTACCAAATCTAAAAAGTTGGTATGAATCTTGAATGCAGGGTTATGATAATATGAAAATAGGTTTTGAATTAAATCTACAGCAAACACAAAAATTGATAATGACACCTGAACTCAGACAGGCTATTCAAGTACTTCAATATAACAATATTGAGTTGAAAGAGTATATAGAAAGACAGATTGAGTCTAACCCTTTCCTGGAAGTTGGAGAGAAACCGTCAGATGCTATCCAAGAAAAGCAAATTGATAAATTACAGGAAAAACCTGAAGCCAAAAAAGATGAGATAGATTGGCAGGAAGTTGTCGAAAGATATGATGACATCAGCTATAAGTCATATAATTATGATCATTCAGAGAATAAGCAAACCTTTGAATCCTATACATCTAAAGCACCATCATTGAATGATCATCTGAGGTTTCAATTGGGACTTTCTGTCAATTCTAAAAGAGATAGAATGATCGGGGAGAGAATTATCGATTCTCTGGATAAAAAGGGTTATTTGGCAGTCCCTGTTTCAGAGATTGCGGAGCAGTTAAAGGTCAAAACTCAGGAAGTTGAGAAAGTTTTAGAAATCTTTCATACCTTTGATCCAACAGGTATAGCAGCTAGAAATCTGAATGAGTGTCTTAAGATTCAATTGAAGGAAAGAGGCGTCATTGACGAAAAAATATTCAACATAATTGACAACCATATAGAGAACCTTGCCTGTAACAAGATTCAATGCATCGCTAAGGAGCTAAACATCACTGTGAAGAAAGTGCAGGAAATATGTGACATGATAAGATTTCTTGAACCCAAGCCTTCAAGAGGATTTGTTCAGGACACAGATAACATAAAATACATATCTGCCGATGTTACAATCACAAAAGTAGGAGACGAATACGTAATAATCGTCAATGATTCAGATATCCCATTGCTGAGAATAAGCACCTATTACAAAGAAATTATGAAAAATGTGGATGATAAGGACACAAACAAATTTCTTTATGATAAATTCAATGCGTCCATGTGGCTGATAAAAAGCATCGAACAACGTAGAAATACTATGTATAAAGTAGCTGAATCCATTCTTAAGTATCAAATAGACTTTTTTGAAAAAGGGGAACAGTATCTTAAACCATTGGTTTTAAAGGATGTAGCAGAGGATATCAGCGTTCATGAATCCACTGTAAGCAGGGCAACTAATGGTAAATATGTTCAGACGCCGAGAGGATTGTTTGAATTAAAATACTTTTTCTCGAGCTCCATTTCTAAAGAAGGCGATGAAGATGGAATGGCCTCTACCAGCATCAAGTCATTAATCCAGGAATTGGTAAATAATGAGAACGAAAAGAAACCTTTAAGCGACCAGAAAATTGCAGATGAACTTAACAAA
>CAKMKB010000257.1:0-2863 GCA_927435965.1 uncultured Clostridia bacterium | reverse complement strand
GTTGGAAATGCCAAGCTCTCTGCCTACCTGTCTCACTTCATCCTTGAAGAGTTGTCTAAGTGGCTCTAAAAGCTCGAAATCGACATCCTCAGGAAGTCCGCCAACATTATGGTGACTCTTGATGACTGCTGCTGTACTAGTTCCACTTTCAATCACGTCCGGATAGATAGTCCCCTGTACCAGATAATCAATATGACCAAACACATCTTTCAGTTTATTCTTTTCTTCCTCAAATACCCTGATAAATTCCTCTCCGATTATCTTTCTCTTTTGTTCAGGATCAGAGATACCTTTAAGCTTTCCGAGAAATCTCTCTTGGGCATTTACACGGATCAGGTTCATGTTGAACTCTTCTTTAAAAACTCGTTCTACCTGATCTCCTTCATCCTTTCTCAACAAACCATGATCGACAAAAACACAAATCAGATTTTTACCGATAGCCCGATGAACCAAAACAGCCGCAACTGATGAGTCTACGCCACCTGATAAAGCACACAAGGCTTTTCTGTCACCAACGATTTCCTTAATATTTAGGATTGTTTCTTCCGCGTAGTTTCCCATGTCCCAAGTTGGATCTTCTTTACATATATTGAAAACAAAATTGTTAATTACTTCTCTACCATTATCTGTATGCTCAACTTCAGGATGAAACTGAACAGCATAAATCTGCTTTTCATCATTCTCAAATGCTGCTACAGGACAAGATTCTGAGCTAGCTGTCACCTTGAAATCATCTGCTAGCTTCTCAATATAATCCGTATGGCTCATCCAGCATTTATTTCTTTCTTCAAACCCTTCAAATAGCTTACTATTCTGGTCGATATTTAGCAGTATTCTGCCAAACTCTCTCGATGTTGCTCTGGCAACTTTGCCACCAAAATTCTGTGCGATTAGCTGTCCGCCATAACAAATCCCGAGGACAGGTATTCCCAAATCGAAAATTCCATTATCTATATTCGGTGCAAAATCCTCATACACGCTGGCGGGACCGCCTGACAAGATTATCCCATCAGGTTTTATCTCTTTAATCCGCTCCAACGACACATCATAAGGCACAATTTCGCAATAAACCTTTGCCTCTCTGACGCGTCTCGCTATTAGCTGACTGTATTGTGCTCCAAAATCCACTATTAGTATCATATCAATCTCCTACCTTACGCTCTGATGCTGTAGTTCGATGATTCTTTTGTTATCTGGATGTCATGCGGATGGCTTTCCTTCAATCCTGAACCGGTAATGATGACAAATTGCGCTTTATTCTTAAGTTCATCAATATCTTTAGTCCCGCAATATCCCATTCCAGCTTTCAGACCACCTACCATCTGATAGACAACCTCGCTGATAGGTCCTTTAAATGGAACCTGGCCCTCAACTCCCTCAGGAACAAATTTTTTGTTGTCTTCTTGGAAGTATCTGTCCTTGCTGCCCTGGTTCATAGCACCTTCAGAGCCCATTCCCCTGTAAACTTTAAACCTTCTTCCCTGATAAAGGACTGTCTCGCCTGGGCTTTCCTCTGTGCCTGCAAATAGAGATCCAATCATAACAACATCTGCTCCTGCCGCTATAGCTTTAGGGATGTCGCCTGTATATTTGATACCACCATCTGCTATTATCTGAACACCGTGTTCTTTGGCTTCTCTGGCACAGTTCTGAACTGCGGTCAATTGAGGAACGCCAACCCCTGCCACGACCCTGGTAGTACAGATTGACCCTGGTCCTATTCCAACCTTTACACAGTCTGCACCAGCTGCAGCCAACTCTCTAACCGCGTCGGCAGTTGCGACGTTTCCGGCAACAAGCTGCAGATCAGGATATTTGGCTTTAATACTCTTTACTGCCTCGATAACACCTGTTGAATGTCCATGAGCTGTATCTACTACAATAACATCAACCTTGACCTTCACAAGAGCATCCACTCTTTCCATCATGTCTTTAGTTACTCCTACTCCTGCGCCAACCAGAAGCCTTCCATTCGAGTCTTTTGCAGAATCAGGATACTTGATGGTTTTTTCTATGTCTTTAATGGTGATTAGACCTGCTAAAACCCCATTTTCTTTTACCAGAGGAAGTTTTTCTATTCTATGGGCTGATAGAATTTTAAGGGCATCATCCATTGATATTCCCTCAGGTGCTGTTATCAGTCCTTCTTTTGTCATGGCATATTTTATCTTTTTAGAAAGATCATTTTCGAATCTTACATCTCTGTTGGTTATGATGCCAATCAGTTTGTTCTCATCATCTACTATTGGAACCCCTGAAATTCTGTAACGGCTCATTAGTTCAAGTGCTTCCTCAACCAGATTTTCCTGAGACAAATAAAAAGGGTCTGTTATTACTCCATGCTCTGACCTCTTTACCTTGTCAACTTCAATAGCTTGGGCTTCAACAGACATATTCTTGTGTATAATGCCGATACCGCCCTCTCTGGCCATTGCAATAGCCATTTTTGATTCTGTCACTGTATCCATGCTGGCAGACATCAGCGGTATGTTTAGTTTTATTTTTTTAGTCAGATATGTAGAAACGTCTACATCTCTTGGCAACACCTCTGATCTAGCTGGCAACAGCAAGACATCATCAAAAGTATATGCTGTGGTTAGAAATTTTTCCATATTGATCTCCTTTCTATCTTAAAATTATTATTAAAATTTGATTTAATTAATATAAGTTATCAAAAATATCGGGTCATGTCAATATCCTCAAGGAAGTGCATATTTGTTAAATCTAGAGACGTCAAACATATGTGACACGGACCTGTTAAATATTCTTGTGTATTAATATTTAGATACGTCAACTCCCGATGATAATATCGGCAGCGTTTATGCCGCGAAAGCCTCTTGATAATGAGTGATGGCATGTTAGG
>CAKMKB010000256.1:0-2531 GCA_927435965.1 uncultured Clostridia bacterium | reverse complement strand
ACTACTGATGATTATACATGCGGTTCAGGATATCTTTCAGAGCTACTACAGTCATATTACATTGGCTTTTATGTTGTCAGTAAGCCTCCTGACCATCTATGTGAAATTATTCAAACCAAACCATTTGGCCAAATACCAGTTTATCAGAAAAAACTTCAATGTCAAAGCATTACAGATACTATTTAGATTCGCTGCTTTGTTTTTTGTTATTAGTTATAAATTTCTAGACTTGAGCATCCTTAAAAAGCTCAATGTTGCCAGTGCAGAAATAATTGAAATGACCGGTAGCATCATCATATTTATCGCTATTGCCAACTTCTTTTTACCGCTGCTTAGTGAATATGGATTAGCTGAGTTTCTGGAGGTCATGCTGGACAAAATAATAAAACCAGTGTTTAAGGTGCCTGGTAACGCCATGGTCAACCTTGTCACATCTTTTTTTGTTGGATCAACCATGAGTATGTATCTGACAGGGATACAATATGAAAAAGGCATCTACTCCAAACAGGAAGCAATGAGAATTATGACGACTCTAGCAGTCCCTTCGCTCTCAACAGGGCTATTGTATTGGAGTGTTATAGGGGATAGTGCATTTTTCTTCAAATTTTATGGCTTAACTGTTCTTGTCTTTTTTACAATGGCCTTTATCATGGTACGAATGCCCCCTTTTATCAATATGGATCCAAGTAAAGATATCTTGCCAGAAGTAGATTATCAAGGTGATAATAAGCTTCGCCATGCAATCCAGAAGGCCAGTGATAGGGCATCAAAAACAAGGTATTCCATCAAAAACAGCTTGCTTTCAGTCGCTAATATATTATTGTCTTTTGTTCCCTTTCTAATAACTTTGGGGGCATTATCAGTACTGTTGATAGAATACACCAATGTTTTCGAGATTATGTCTTATCCTTATGGGATATATTTGAAACTCTTTGGTTTTGCACAGCCTTTTTTGCTTTCACAGACTTTGATTCTATATACAATAGACTTAATCATGCCTGCAGTGATTCTTAGAAATATAGTATCCTCTAACACTCAAATCATTATGGCAGCAATCACCATGAATCAACTGATTTACATCGCTCCCATGTTGATTATCATGTCTTTTCACGGGTTAACAACAAAAAAAGATTTTCTTGTGATTTTCTTACAAAGGATAATTTTGTCAGTTCCCATCACACTTTTCTGGAGCTGGGTCATTCTTTAATCAACAAGGAGTACGGAACTTAAAATGGACTTAGTCGTCTAACCTATGGTCTAAAATAAGATGTTTTAATTAAATTTGCATAAAAAGGAGATCAAATGACTAAACTGACTAAATTTTTCGGCTTCATGATTATCGTCCTGCTATTGCTGAACCTCACGATGTTCAATGAGATCAAAAGCTTGGGCAATACTATCAACAATCTTAAAAGTGACCTATACAATCTCGACAGAAGCATCAACAATATCAACAACAATGTACGCAGCACATTGGATGAGTTCAAGGCTGAACAAGGCTGGATCTATTCTTATGCCATCACTCCCACCGGATATGATTCAAGCAATGACTCCACCAGCATCGACATTGAAGCGTCTTTTAATGACCTTCTGGCAGGAGAAGAAATATTTGTATTGATCACCAAGGCCACAGGTGAGGAAGTCGAGAAAATAAATGTGACTCCAAATGTCAGCAACCTGCAATTGAATCATACAATAAATGTCAGCGTTAAAAACGATTATGAATTAGTTATTTTAGGAGAATCAGATTTATCCTCACGAAGTGAAACCCTTGAGGTCGTCTATCTCAAAAGCATGCTATCAGAAATCTTCATTGCTCATGGATTTTCAAACAAAGTTGATTACACGAAGGATGGCCATTTGGAAACAATACATCTGGATCTTTCATTGACTCCGACATATATGCCAAGCGAATTCCTTCAGGATTATTTTAAGGATGTTACTATTGCTGAAATGAAACTTGAGCTTTATTCAAACGACGTCTTGATTGAGACGATCAGCATTCTGAATAATCCAGATTGGACTTTTTCCACCATCAACTACACCGATGGAACTGTAAATAATCAATTAGATTCTGCAATAAAAATTCTATCAGAGAATCTTAAATATGAATTGATGATAAACGGGTCTTACAGCTTTAAGGATTCGATTGAAAAAACCGAGAAGATAAAAGGGGCTGTCAAAATGGTGGACAGCAATGGAAACAACTATACTTTCGAATTGTGGGATTTGGTTAATTAGAACATGAGGAATTCCAGCAACGTTTTTGATAAAATAGCTGGAATAGTCTCAAATATAGCTTCGTCCATGTCATAATTTGGATGATGAATTTCTTGCATGATACCCTTCTCCACATTCCTAGAGCCAATGAACATATAGGCACCCGGGATATTTTGAAGGAAATAACTAAAATCCTCTGCGCCCATAGAAGGTTCATCAATATGAAATATTTTATCCTGTAAACCATATTCAATCAATGTATTCTCAATTTTATCCACTACCTGTTCATCGTTGATGGTTGGTGGATAATT